>CAZOTP010000010.1:710-9078 GCA_964582655.1 uncultured Pirellulales bacterium
CCCCCCCCCCCCCCCCCCCCCCCCCCCCCCCCCCGATTGAAGGAGTATGTACCTCCGGATGCCGCGGGAGAAGCAGGACAACTGGGTCTGATTCAAAGCGGAAACAAGCCGCACTGGTTCCGTTTTCGGGATCAGCCTCATCCGAGCGAGCCGAGGGGAGTCTCGACGCGAATCGACGCGGCGGATGAGGTGCTGCTGCTGGCGGCGGCGGCAACGGACCGGGAAAACGCCAGCGATCCGGCCGGGTACTGCAAGCGAATTCTCGACCGGGCGGGAGAAGATTATGAACGGCTGCGGGCGGAACACATCCGGGATCATCAGAAACTGTATCGGCGGGTCAGTTTTCATCTGGGCGGGAAGACCGAAGCGGCGAATCCGACGGATGAACTGGTTCAATCGGCGGTGGAGTCGGGCCAGCCGGCACTGGCGCTGTATGAGCAGCTTTTTAACCTGGGGCGGTACCTGGCGATTGCGGGCGGCAGGCCGGCGGGGCGGGGAGAGCCTTACAAAGCACCGCTGAACCTGCAGGGGCTGTGGAACGAGGATCCGCGGCCGGCGTGGGACAGCGATTATCATCTGGATTTGAATCTTCAGATGTGTTACTGGCCTTTGCCGATGGTGAACCTGGCGGAATTGATGGATCCCATGGTGGACTGGGCGTATGCGCTGCTGCCCCAGGCGCAGGTGGCGGCGCGGGATATTTACGGGGTGAGCGGGGCGTATTATACGGGGACGTGCGACTCGGAAAACCTGGGCAATACGTGCGACCTGGGATTTCTGGATACGGGAGTCACGCCCTGGCTGTCGCAGATGCTGTGGCAGACGTGGGAATACAATTACGACACGGATCAGCTTCGGTTCAAGATTTATCCGATACTGCGGGAGATCGGGCGGTTTTACGAAGAGTTTCTGACCCCCGATTCGCGGGGCCGGCTGATTCCGGTTCCCAGCGGGTCGCCGGAGATCTGCCCGGCGGGCCGAAGCTTTTTGAGTATGCTTTCGGCGCCTTCGACGTTCGATCTGGAACTGATTCGGCAGGTGTTTGAGAATTTGCTGGACGCCGGCGAGATGCTCGGGCAGGATGAGGACAAACGGGCAGACTGGAACCGGATTTTGGAGGCGCTGCCGTATCCGACGCTGAACGAGGAGGGGCGGCTTTTGGAATGGCTGGACCGGGAGTACGAAGTGACTGATCCGGGGCACCGGCACCGCTCGTTCATGGTGGAATTCTGCCCGGGGGACCGGATTACCGCGGAGGATACGCCGGACTACAACGAAGGTGCGCGAAAGGCGCTCCAGCGGCGGCTGTCGTACGGTGATGAAACCAGCGTTTCGATTGACAAGGTATGGGATGCGCAGATGTTCGCGAGGCTGTACGATTCGGATCGGGCGATGGAGAAAATCCGCGCGGCGGTCCGGGATAATATGATGGGAAATCTCTTGCAGTGCATCTGCGAGTGGCGGGAAGGCGGGCGGGGGCTTCGCTGGTTCGGCGATCACCGGGTGTATCAGATCGAGGCGAGCTTCGGCATGCTGGCGGCGATTACGGAGCTGCTGCTGCAGGATCGGCGGGGGTTGCTGCGGTTTTTGCCGGCGCTGCCAGCGGAGTGGCCGCAAGGTTCGGTAAAAGGGTTGCTTACGCGGGGCGGATTCGTGGTGGATCTGCACTGGGAGCAAGGACGGCTGGCCGAAGCGAAGGTTCAGTCCCTCCGAGGCGGATTGTGCCGGATCAAGTCGTTCCGTCCGGAAGGAGCCTTGCAGGTGAAGAACGCCAGAGGAACTCTGCAAACGCGTTTCGAGAAAGGCGTGGTTGAATTTGAAACCGAGCCGGATGCGTGCTACCTGATTCAGCCGGCGTAAGCGAATTGGCGAACAGGCAAGCGGAAGCAGCCGGCGGATTTTACGGTGCGGGTCGGATTTCGAGAATTATCGCTGTCCGGGGGGGCACATTCCAGCGAACGGTTTGGCCATAGGAGAGGGTTTGGGTCTGTTCCGCGTCGGGATAATACTGGCGGATTTGATAGCTGCCATCCCCTTTCAGGCCGATGCTCTCCTCGCTCAGCGCGAACTCACCCTGCAGCGTTGTATCATTGGGATTAAAGAGAAAAATAAAACCCTGCCGAGCGATGATGTGGGCGGAGCCATCGACTTTTCCGGGTTCGGGCCAGTCGGGCAGGTCTTTGCGGACCAGGATGTATCGAACGTTTTGGCGCGCCCAGTCGAGCCATTTTTTTATAGTTTGTTTGTCGCTTTCGGGGATTCCGGTTTTAGCCGGCAGATTCATCAGCAGGTTCGGCGAGCCGCTCAGGGCGCTGAGCAGGATGTAGTCGAGATGTTCGCCGGGCCAGGGCGTGACCGATCCCAATTTCGGCGGGAAAAACATAGGAAACAGGAACGATTGATCGAGCCAGTGGGGCAGAAACTGATGATGAACGCGAATTCGCGATCCGATTCGAATTTCATTGCCCGCGACGAGATTCGGTTTGTTCATTCCGCTTTCGATGAGCGTAAAACAGGCGTCGGTATGTCGAAGCATCCAGATGCCCAGATCCATCGACGGGCGGCAGGCCATGATGAACAGGTCGGGATAGGTTTGGCGGACGCGGGTGATCAGCCGCTGCAGGGCCTTCTGACAGGCGTAATTGGAGTCGCCGGGGAGATGGTCGTGGTAATCCGCGGTGCAGGTGACGGGCACAATGGTCTGAAAAAACGCGCCGGTGCCCCAGAAATCGCTGTCATAGGTCAGGTGTTTAAATCGCCCCGAAGTCAGAATGCCCATGAGGAGCTGCTCGAGCCAGTCATTGAACGGCTGACAGCCCATGCAGTTGCCGAGATTGGTTCGGAAGGCCAAGTCATTGGCACTGGTAGGCTTTCCCTCGAAGGCGCGAAGCCATGACGGTTCATCCAGACGAAAAGGCAATCCGCGTCTCGACCAGGGAAACGTATTGGTCAGCGTGATTCCCATGGCGGAATCCATCCCCAGCTCCGCGTCGCGGTCGAGCATGCGCAGGATTTTAGGCCCGAGTTTATAGCGGTCCCCCTCGCGGAGGCCGTTGATTTTTTCAGTTTCGCACCAGGGACGGATATATCCGACCAGATCCAGGCCGCATGGCGGGAAAAACGCCAAGGCGCTGAGGTCCTCTTCAAGTTCTTCTTCGGTATTCCAATCCTCGAACCAATAGAGCTGGCTGAAACAGCCGCAGCCTTCGGCCATGATTCCATGGCGCGGCGGGCCATACAGCATGGAAACCATTTTGGACATTGCCTGGGATTCGCTCGGCAGGGGCAGTATCGCCGGCCGGGTGACTTTAATTTCTGGTTTGGATTCTCCGGCTTCGGCGATGGATGTTCCATTAAAGCCGCCGGTGGTTTTTTCTTTTTTCCAGAGGGTTTCGATGGAACGCCAGGAGTTGGTTTCGCGTCTGTCCTGCTCGCTGCGGCAATAGACGCCGAGGTACACGGTTTCGCCGGGCAAAGTCTGTCCGGCTTTGATTTTTAAACTCGGCGCATAGCGCAGCGTAACCCGGTTTTTTTCCAGTTCCGAGGCATCATAGGGCATTTCCACACCGAGGAAAAAACCGCCCCGGGAGGTTCTGCCGAAAAACGTCCGGTTCGGCTCGCTGTCTGGCGGTCGGTGGCGCTCCCAACCGTGCTGGGCCTTGACGGCGGCGGTCAGAATATCAAAATTCGGATAGCGATAACAAACTATCGTCAATCCATCCGCGGTAAATGTCGGATCACCAACGACGATCTGTTTCAATCCGCCGTTTTTCCGGAACGTCAGCGACATTCGCTTTTCCGCAAAATGATGATCGTTTCCCAGCTCATATACAACTTCTACCAACACGTTCGGGTGTTCGTACCGCACCGAAAGCTCCCGGTCCCGGCGGGCGATCGAGGTTCGCTTCATATCGGAACGTTTCACGCATCCGTCGGCGGTTTCCATGGCAAACTCGTCACCCCGAATCCGGTAGGTCTCGCCGGTGAGCCTGTTTTCCATGGCCTGCAGGATTCCGGTCCGGGAATCAAACACCAGAGCCATGGAATCGTTTTGGAGGAGTATGGTTTTGCCTTCCGCAGCCTGCGGGGAGTTTTGCCGAACCTGTTCGGCAGTACAGCCCGTGAAAAAAGACAAACAAAGCCCCCCTGCCAGGATTGCACTGAACCATGTCTTCGAATGGAACCGCATCGTATCCTCCGTCACATGTAAAGATAACCATTAAAGCATTCAACTATTTCAAGAATGAAGGATTGGCAGAATCCGGCTGCCGAGCGTATATGGATTGTACTTGTTTTGGAAATACGATCAAGGCCATTTTTTCGCGGAAACAGCATCCGGATGTGTATCTTTTGCAAAGCAATATGGAAACGTGTACCCGTGAGAAATGAAGTTTAGGGCGTGATGTTTTTCCAGGAGCCGGGGACGAGGGAGAGCCAGGAGTTTTGAAAACAGGGCGGTGGAGTTTCATAGAGGGAATTGTCGGCATATTGGATATCTGTGTAATCCCAAAGTTTAATTGTTCCTTCGGCCATGACGGGGCCGTTTATGTCGGAAGTCCCCGAGAAAGTAAGATTTTTGTTGGAATAGATCATGCCGTTGATTTCGTTGGGATAGACATCCAGCATGGTCAGATACCCCAATTCTCCGGGTCTGCTTAGATCTCTGAGCAGTTCGAGTTCGGAGAGGCTGCGATCGGGGATGAAGGTGAAATCGCCTCCGAGGATAATCAAGGCGGGATAATCGGGCCGGGCAGGTTTCCAGTTGACGGAAATTTCCAGGCGGCTGTCGCTTTTGGGATTGAGAAGGATGAGAGTGCCGATGATGCGGCATTGTTTGATGACGATTTTATTGCCATTGCAGTTGACGAGGTAGAGGCCGTCGGCATTCGTAGGACCGTAGGGATTATTCGTGGGGGAGATGAGTTTATATTCGATGGCGGAGGGGACGGTGGTGAAGGCGGTCGCATGGCTGGTATAAAAATTCTGAATGGTCTGGGGATCGGGGAAGGTGATGGGTGTGATGCCGGTGGTGATAGTACCTGAAATATTGGTGGTGTCCGCGATGGATCCGACGGCGCTAGCGCTGCCGAAGACCCATGTGTCTCCTCCCGTTTTGCTGATTGTGCCATTTGAAATCAGATTGCCATGCACGCGAGCATGAGTTGCGATTTCGATTTTCAGGTTGGAAGCGACAGCATATTTCAGGATGTCCAGGGGCAACTGCCGGGCGGTTGCCTGCAGGGTTCTGGCGGTGTTATACACGGTCGCCGTCGCGGTGAGGATTACGGGATCGGCGGGGCTGTCGGTAAGGTTGGAATCGAGCGGGTCGGTGCCGGAGACGGAATAGGAGATGCCGCTGTCGAGCGGGATATTGCTGAGCCAGGCGCCATTGGACAGGAGCTGTCTCCAGTTGGCGGTGTCTCGCGTAAAGCGGAGGGCGTGCCGCACGGCCAGGTCGGCGCAGATTTCCGCGCGGTCGATATTGGCGCTGGTTCGGGAGGAAAAGCGGTATTTCGTAACCACGGCGGAAAGCCCCAGCGCAATCAGGGCCACTACCACGGAGGACGCCAGGACGAGGAAGTAAATACCCGCCCGGCGGCGGCGACGAGAAAAATTCGGATTCGTTCTCATGATCATGGCGTACCGAGGTTGGGAAGAATATAGGTATGGGCGGTTACAATTTTGCCGGCCCGGGAGACGGTAATGGTGACTTTTTTGAAGTTTTCGTTGGCGGTTTGGTTCTTGGAAAAATCCGAGGGGGAGACGAATTTTACGGAAACAGCACGGGTGAAACCGGAATACTGCGGCAGGGACGTGCCGTCTTTCTGCTGCGGAGGGGAGGCGGACCATCCGTCATAATCATCGATATCGTCGAATGTAGCGCGGGACACGGAGGATTCGCCGGTTTCCAGGCCGATGGTGGTGTCGCCGGGGACCAGAGGATCTTCGTAGGGCAGGGCTTTGATTTCGCGGATCATATCGAGGGCAAGCTGCTCGGCGGTATCGTCGGCGGCCGCATCGCGCGTGGAGCGGGCGATATTTCCGAACAGTTTGAGGGCGACTACAAGCAGGACGGAAATGATAAGCGAGGCAAACAGGATTTCCGTGTAGGAAAATCCGAGGTTCTTTTTCCCCGCGAAGGATTTTGAGGTCGGAAGGATTTCAGGGATTGCCTTGTTCAATGAGGCCTCCTTCCGTGACGATGATGCGAATTTGTTTTGCATGCTGAGAGAGGGTGATCGAACCGGACGGAGAAGCGAAGCCTTGTGCATCGAATGTAATGAAGGTTTTAGAACTGAGGCTGCAGGCCAGGCCCGTTATATGGTAGGGAGGATCGGTGAGGGAAACCTGGATTGCTGTGAGCGTGGCGGGATTTTTAACCAGCGGCGCCGTATAGGATTTTCCGGCGGTATTAAATGTGACGGTATAAGGCGTCTGGTCGATTCGGGCCTGATCGCGGACGCGGGCCAGATCGGCGGCGAGGCGATCGGCGGCACACTGGATTTGGCCGGCGGAAACGGCAGAGGGGATTCGAACAGCGGCGATGGAAATCAGAATCGCCAGGGTCGCCAGGACGAAGACCATCTCGATAAGAGTGAAGGCGTTTTTACCAGAAGTCGGTTTCATGGCTTAGCTTCCCCATTCCGGCGTATTGATGGTTTCGATGAACCGGGTGACAGTCTGATCAGAGTCGGCGCCGAATTGAATTTTGACCGATACGCCTCTCAGGCGTGAAGTGCCATTGTCATCATATACCTGCGAATCAAATTCGACGGCGTGGATATTCGAGGCCAGGACCGTGATATCTCCGCCGCCTCGCCTGGTTTTAAGCTCTTTGGTGAGGGAGTCCCAGAAATAGACCACAGTGATCGGGGTAAACACGGTTTCGTTGGAGGATGTAACTACGCTGATGCTGTTTCCCTGCAGAAGGTTGATCTGGGAGGCCCAGCGAATGTCCTGCTGCATGAGCTGGAGGATGTTGTTTTGCCGGACGGAAAGGGCGAGAGACTGTCGAATGCGCTGTTCCCGATGACGGGTATTAAACATGGCGGCGGCCAGGGCAAGAGAAAGCGCGCCGATCAGAACCATGCTGACGGTCATTTCCACGAGGGTCATGCCGGAGGAAGCGGGCTTGTTTTTTGCAG
Source organism: uncultured Pirellulales bacterium (assembly GCA_964582655.1). Taxonomy (GTDB): domain Bacteria; phylum Planctomycetota; class Phycisphaerae; order Sedimentisphaerales; family SM23-30; genus CAZOTP01. The sequence goes on from CAZOTP010000010.1 coordinate 7,856, forward strand.
CCGTGACAGTCATAAGAATTCGGGTCAAAAGAAAAAGGTCCCGAAGTCGGATTCTGCTGCCGCTACGGGACCTGAACCATTCCAAGATATTCAATCAAACGATTTAAGCCCAGATCAAACGGGGATTCATGCTGTGCTTAGAAATTTTGATAGGGCGTACCATCGTTGCCAACTTCGGCGACCGGCAGATTGGCGATAAACTGTCCCGTTGTGGGATTGTAAATCCAGCCGCTGGTGGCATCAGTATCGCCGTTGGCCAGGGGCGTCGCTTTGGCGACGATTTTCACGTTGGATTTTCCGGCATTACTTCCGACGGGAAGAGCCGGGAACGCGCCTCGGACGTAAGGTCCGAACGGAAAGGCGGAATCCAGATCGGCGGAGACAGCGCCGGAGGTTTTGGTGTATTTCGTGAGCTGGTTGGTGAACGCATCGGCGGAACCTGCGGCGCCGAACGTGCCGCCGGCATCCTTGGAGCCGGGGAAGGTGGAATTGTGTTCGCCATAGTACCAGTCAATGCCGTTCCGGATGGTGGCCAGATTGGCACGGAGGGCGGTTTCGCCCGCGTTTTTACTTCCGGAGCTGATGCGGGGGATGGCAATCGCGGCGATAATGCCGAGAATGACAATCACAATAACCAGCTCAACCATGCTGAAGGCGGAATGTTTTGAACGTTTCATAATTTTCTCCTCATACATCGTTGGATGCGCGATCGTTCGCGATTCTTTCAATCTATGAACTATATCGGCCTGGATTCGGGGGGACTTAACGCAAAGCGGGAGCGGTTTTGGCCTTGGGGGGGGCCGCCGGTTCGGAGAGGTTGGAATCATCGATAGAGAGGGTGTATGGCTTTTTTTCCGGGCCGGTAAGGACGACCGAATCCCGCCGGATTTGGACGAGCCGATAAGGTCCGATAGTCTGTCCGGGTCCGAGAACCTCCTCATCCAGGAGGGCATATTGACGTTGATCGGCGATAAGAATGGCCTTGAGGCGGGGCAGAGGAGCGGGCGGAACATCCTGGAATTTCGGATTGTGCCTGCGAGACTCCAGGAGTGTCTTTTGAAACGTCGAGCTCATCTGAAATACATCGCGATGCGAGAATGAGATATTATCGGACGAATCGTGGGCTGTCCGGGGAAGAGCCTGCCAGGCTTGAAGGGATTGAATCTCTTCCGGCGCGGCAGTCTTATCCGAAGCGACGGCAGCGACAGCCGGCGCCGGGGCGG
>CAZOTP010000010.1:9178-27065 GCA_964582655.1 uncultured Pirellulales bacterium
CGGCGCCGGGGCGGGATTGGCCTGCACGGGATCGGGGCCGGAGGCGGGTGCCGCATGAAACGCTTTGTCCCAGATCAGCGCGCCGATCGCCAAAGTTAATATCCCGATATATATTTTTCGTGACGTTGTCATTTTATGCTACGAGTTCCATGGTTATCGGAACTTCTGTCGTTTGATTATTTTGGCGAAAACACATCGAGCTGCATGTGAATTTCACACTGCGATGGTTCCGCCGGATTTTTGGTTTCCAGGGAAAATGCGTCCACACGGACAAATTCCAACTGCTTTCGAATCCGGGCAAGATACGCCAGCAGGTCGGTTGAAGTGCCATACAGCATCAGATTCAGACGGATCTGGGTAAAATAGGCGCTGGTCTGGGTCGTCTGGGGCTGAATTTCCTCGAGCTGAAGACCGCACAGGCGGGCCATCTGCTGGAGCTCGCGCAGCACTTTGGGAATACCGTGGTTTTTTTCGAGCGGATTCTGCGTATTCTGGAGGGATCGGGCGATCTGCTGCTGCATGGTATCCATCTTTTGAAGCTGATCACATTTTTCGCGAGCAAGTTGAATCTGATTCCGAAAGTCCTGCTGCTGCGACAGAGCCTGCACGGATTTTTGCCGGAGCGGCTGGAGGACCAGAAAGCCTCCGGCCAGCGCCAGGATGGCGGCGGCGGCGACCGCGTATAAATCCACATCAAAGAATCGGGGTTTCAGGCTGCTGCTCATGGATTGTTTTCCTGAGAGGGCTCCCTCGGGACGAGGATACATTGTATTTCGAATTCGATCATCGAATCCTGATTTACGATTTGGCGTCTGGAGTGAAGAAGCCGGACGCGGGTAAACCATTCCGAGGATTGGAGCGTGTGAAGGTACGTGGCAACGGACTCATGTTCGATCGCTTTTCCCAGCAGGGTCATCTGGGTGGAGCGGAAGGCGGGATTCACCGGGGATTGACCGTCGGACGGGATGAGCTGATTTTTGACCAAAAACATCTGTGCGCTTTTGGGCAAGGCCGGTGCCGGAAACGCAACCGCTGAAGAATCGGCAGAGCTTTTTTCCGGATGGATGAATTCCAGTTTCGATAGATAAATGCTCTCCGGAGTCTCTTTTTGCAGGAAATCGAGAATCCGGACATATTCGGGGTAGAGACCGAGCTGCGCCAGGACGGCGATGCGGTCGCGCCAGAGATCGAGCTGATTTTGCGTCTGGGAGAGAGCGGTGATGCGGCTTTGAACAGACTGCAGCTCCTGCTGAAAGCTCTGGAGAATGTTTTGTTCTTTTTTCCACTGGACAATGTAAATGCCTGCAGCACACAGAATCCCCAGAACCAGGGAAGCAAGGACTGCAATCCAGAGATGCACGCGGGAGCGGCGCACCTGCGATTCCTTCAGATCATCGGGGGTGAGATCTAGGACAAACATGCCATCGCCTCCTTTCCCAGCGCCAGTCCCAGCGCGGTGGTCCAGCGGCCGGAATCCGCGCGGGAGGCGGGGAGCCCGGCGGTAATTTCCTGGAGCAGATCGTGGTTTAGCCGCTCGACGGGAATTTCGAATTGGCCGGTGAGGTAGTCCGTCAGATGGGCGGTGTGCGAAGCGCTTCCGGTCAGAAGAATCTTATGAAGCTGGGCGCCGGGGTATTCGGCAATAATGTAATTCAGGGATCGGATCAGGCCTTCGACAAAAACCGTCAGATCGGTTTGGAGAGCGGCAAAGAGGGTTTTGGCCAGCTCGTGATCTGTTTGCGGCCTCCGTTCGGGAGAAGCGACAGCAACAGAGGAAGGAGCCTCCAGCTCGGCGGAGCCGGCATACGGGCGAAGTTTTCGAGATTCAAAGTCCAACCCATGCGCAAGTTTGAGAGATTCGGCTGGTTCCGCGTCCAGCATGAGCCGCTGAGAGAGAATTTCCGTACAGAGTTTGCCTCCAAACGGGAATCGCCGGGAAAAGACCGGACCTCCGGAATTCCAGACGACGAGGGTACTGCCGCCAAAACCGATATCGATCAGAGCGTGCAGCCGGTTTTCCTCCGGAACCGGTCGATTTTCATTTTCGTTTGGCATGGATTCGCCTGGGGATTCGGGATCGGGGTGCGCGATTTCATTGCTGGCCAGCGAAGCCAGCCGAGCCAGCGTTCCGGGGAGGGAATCGACGGCCTGGCAGCGGAGCCGGGCGCGCCGGAGAAGTTCCAGGCGGCGGCGGACCCATTGCCCATCGGCGCTGACGGCCATCACGGTGAAGACGCCGGAGCCGTCAGTTCGCCGGTCCGGATAGATATCGATGACCGCGTGTTCCGCGGCGAAAGGAAGATGATCCTGAAGCTGAAGCCGAACGGCGCTGCGGAGCATCGATTGGGACATGGCGGCGGGATCCAGGGGCAGAGTGACGGGCCGCAGATCGAGTTTATCGGCGGGGCAGTGCAGAATCACATCGTTTCCATGGAACCCGCCTTGGCGGAACAATTCGCAGAGCGCCTCGAGCAGATTTTCCTCTTCCGCCGAAGCCGATGAATCCAAATCTGCTGGGAGCGATTCCTGGGGGCGATTTCGCCGCGGGAGTTCCAGAGCACTGTGGACATTCAGACGTCCACAGCGACAGAGCTGGACGGCGCGGATGGCGGTGGAACCGATGTCCAGGCCTATCGGAAATATTTTATGTCGGGGTTGTAATTTCATTTTACATCCGTTCAATGACCGGAAATCTGCGACAGATCGAACATGGGCAGCACCAGGGAGATCGCCAGTGTTCCGATGACAATCCCCATGAAAATCAGAATCAGCGGCTCCATGATGCTGGTGAGCATGCCGATTTTGGTTTCGTTGTGATCATCGAGGTCGTCGGCGAGCAGGAGGAGGACATTTCCGAGCTGGCCGTTTTTTTCGGCCGTGTGGACCATCTGCGCGATCGCGGGGGGAATCAGGGCGGACTGCGAGAGGGTGTCATACATGGTCTGGCCGTTCAATACCCGCCGATGGGTTTCCTCCATCAGATCCGTATAAAGATAATTCCCCGAGGCCTGTCTTGCCAGGTCAAGGGATTGCAGGAGGGGCACATTGGACTGGATCAGAAGCCCCAGGAGGCGGAACAGCCTGGCGTTGATGACGGATCGAATCAGGACGCCAAAAACAGGAACGCGGAGCAGGATTCGCTGCCGGAATCGCCGGCCCTTTTCACTGCGGAGCAGGAGAACCAGAGCGACCACGGCAGAAGCGGCAAGAGCGAGGGAGAGAATCACATGATGGCGTACAAAATCGGAGAGGGAAATCATGGCTTTGGTGGAAGCGGGGAGCTGGACTTTCATTTCTTCGAAGATTTCCGCGAAGCGCGGGAGGACGAAGAACACCAGAACGCCCATGACCGCTGTCGCCACGGTGGTCAAGAGGGCGGGGTAAATCATCGCGGAAACAACTTTGTGGCGAATGCGCGAACTCTGGCGGGAGATGTCGGACAGCCGCCGCAAAATGGATGGAAGATTGCCGCAGGTTTCTCCGGCGGCGATCATGCTGCCGTAGATGGGATCGAAGACCTGCGGGAATTCGCGCACCGCTTCGGCGAGGGTTTTTCCCTCTTCGACATCCTGACGGAGGCGGCGGACGAGGGATTGCCAGTGCGGGCAGGTCATCTGCCGCTCGATGGCTTCGAGGGAGTCGGTCACGGGCGTGCCGCTTTCCAGGAGAATTGCCATCTGGGAGGTGAATCCGGGGAGTTCCCGGCGGGAGGCATGTTTGTTTTTCCATGCGGCGGAAACCAGGCGGCCTGTCAGGCTGTTTCCGGTTGGATTGACGGCGGCGGAATCGGCTTTCGGCTCAATGCTCACGGGGATCAGTCCGCGTCGTGTGAGTTCGGCGCAAGCCTGATCCATGCGGTCGAGCACCAGGGTATCGGCGACGAGAATTCCTTTGGGATTGAGAGCCTTGTATTGAATCAGCATGGCAGGCACACCTCCTCCGCTACGGGTTTGGGGGCGGCTTGCGATTCTACTTCGTCCACGAAGCATACGCGGAGCATTTCATCGATGCTGGTGAGGCCCTGTTCGACGTATCGCATGGCCTCTTCCTTCAGATCGCGCCAACCGGGATTCATCCGAAGGATTTGTTTGATTTCCGCGGCGCTGGGGCGGTGGAGGATTCGCTGGCGGATCGCGGTCGTCATTTCGAGAACCTCGCAGACGGCGCGGCGGCCTTTGAATCCGCTGTCATGGCAGAGCGAGCATCCCAGCCCGCGATGAAACGCGCGGTTGACGGGGCCCTGCCAGTGAATATCCTGCAGGATGCTCTCTTCGGGAAAATACGTGGTTTTACACTTGGGGCAGATGGTTCGCAGGAGCCGCTGGGCGACGACGCCCACCAGGCAGGAGGAAAGCAGGTATGGTTCGACGGACATATTCAACAGCCGCGTGACCGCGCCGGGGCTGTCGTTGGTGTGCAGAGTGCTCAAGACAAGATGGCCCGTGAGGGCCGCCTGGACGGCGACTTTGGCGGTTTCCTCATCGCGGATTTCGCCGACCATGATGATGTCGGGGTCCTGCCGCAGGACGGAGCGGAGCGTGCGGGCGAAGGTCAGGCCGACCGCTTCGTGGACCTGGGTCTGATTAATCATTTCCAGCTGGTATTCGACGGGATCTTCGATGGTGATGATGTTTTTTTCCTTTGAGCGAAGCAGATCGAGGGCAGATTAGAGAGTGGTGGTTTTTCCGCTTCCGGTGGGGCCGGTGACCAGGAACAGGCCGTGCGGTTTGCTGAGCATTCGCTTCATCGCCAGGACCATCTGGTGTTCGTACCCCAGCTTGTCGAACTGAAGCTGCAAATTGGTTTTATCGAGGATGCGCATCACGATTTTTTCGCCGAGGATGGTGGGCATGGAGGAGATGCGCAGGTCGATCTCGCGGCCCTCGATCAGGATATGGATGCGTCCTTCCTGCGGGACGCGTTTTTCGGCAATGTCCATGCGGCCGATGACCTTGACGCGGGAGACAATGGCGGCATGCCATTCCTTGGGCGGCGCCATCAAATCCTGCAGCATGCCGTCGATCCGGTAGCGGATTCGCACGTTGTGCTTGTCAGGCTCGATGTGAATGTCGGATGCGCCTTCCTTGACGGCCTGCAGGATGCTCATGTTAATCAGGTTGACGACCGGGCTTTGATCGGTCATATCGGACAGGTCGATGATGATGTCATCGATGGCTTCTTTTTCGACGACCTCGACATTGGCTTCCTGCAGGGAGGCCACGAAGGAATCGATTTTGACATTCTGCGCGTAGTATTTTTTGATGAACTCGCGGATGTTCTGTTCCATCGCCAGCACGGGCTGAATGCGCAGTCCGGTGGTTCGCTCCAGATCGTCCACGATGAGCAGGGCCTGCGGTTCGGCCATGGCGACGGTCAGGGTGTCTTCCACTTTGAAAAGTTGGATAATCGCATGGCGTTCGGCAAGCTCCTTGTCGATGACATCCACGATGAGGGGATCCACCAGCCCGGGGCGGAGCTTGACCGCGGGAAGACCCAGGCGGCGGGACAGACCGGCAAGCACGCGTTCTTCTTCGACTATTTTTTCCGCGATGAGCAGTTCGCCCAGTTTTTTATGGGTGGTTTTCTGCCGGGCGAGGGCGGCCTGGAGCTGATCCTCCGTCAGGCCGCCGTCCTGAACGAGCATCTGTCCCAGGCGAATGGATTGGGAAAGCAGTTTCACAGGAAGCTCCTTACGGCGGCGGCGGAATCGGCGTATATTTCAAATCGCTGAGACAGCCGGGTCAATTCGAATATTTTTTGATTCATTTCATTCAAGCCGCACAGCTTCAGATGAATTCCGTGATCGCGAAACTGGCGGTGGCAGCGAAGCAGGAGTTCCAGCCCCGCGCTGTCGATAAAAGCGGAATCCTTCAGATTCACGACGATGCGGGTAATCCAGTTTCGGCCGGCGAGCAGAAGCTGCTGTTCGAGCGGATTCAATTCCGCCGCGATCAGCGGTCCCATGGGCTTCAGCACGGTCACGGACCCTTCCTGACTGGCGATGACTTCCATCAGCCCACCTCCTGGCCGGCATGCCGGAGCGAAACGGTGTAGATTCGGTTTTGTCGGTTGTCCGCGCGGCAAAACAGCCGGCGGTATATTTTATTGAGCAGCGTTTCCAAGTTCCCCTGATACTGCTTTTGGTCCGCTGCGGCGGTTTGCAGTTCGAGACCCGTGACATCCAGAGATTGAAGCATTTTGTCTTCGGGCAGCACATCCCGAAGGCGGGTGAGCAGATTCGCCAGCAGCGCCTGGGCGAGAAATTCGTCTTTTTGCGGGAGCATCAGAACGAAGACATCGTCGGCGGTTTTCCCCAGCAGAAATTCGGTATCGGTTTCCCGTAAAACGGAACGGATGCGGCGGCCAAGAATTCCGGCCAAAGCGCGCCATTGCTGGGCGTGACCGGCAAACATGTTTCGGAATCCGCGGAACGTGATCACGGCCAGCGCGAACGGTTCGTCGCGCTGGTAGCACCGCTGGGCGGCGGACTGGGCTTTGAACAGGAAGGCTTCTTCGCGAAGTGCGCCGGATCCTTCATCGTGTTCCGCGCTCCACTGTCTCTGGTTGGCGGTTTGAAGCTGGTCCCAGAACAAACGGATGAGGTTGACGGCAGAGAGGAATTCCTCCCGCCGGCAGCGTTTGACATCCAAACCGGGGCAGATGACATGGATCAGAATCGGCTGGCCATAATCCCGGAAGAGCGGAATACACGCATCGCAGGGAAACGCCGGGGAATGGACCTGCCCCACAAAGGGATATTCAGCGCGGGTGGGAGTGATCAGATAGGGATTTCCGGTTCGAAGTGATTTTTGGATTTCCGGATTTTCCAGCGGGACACGGCAAGCGGTTCGCGCAGAATCCGGACCGGAACTTGTTGGCGAGCCGGATTTCGCATCGGCGCTGAACCGGCATTCCACCAGCGATTCATAGTTCTCCTCCGGGCACCAGAGGGAAATCTGGCAATTGCCCAGCACAGGCTGAAGGATGTTCTGCACCAGACGCAGAAATATCTGATACCGTTCGAGGAGATCTCCGCCGGTCTGCAGGCGGGCGATCTGTTCCAGCCAGGCCCGGACAGGCTGCGAATCCCAGCCCTGGTTCTCCTTGCCCGGCGTGTTTCGGCAAGCCGGTTGAATCCCTGGAGCCGGAGGCGCAGGCCGGCGCGGTTCGTTCTGTTTTCCCGTCATCTTCGCCAGCGCAAAGCCCGTTACCCCCGCGAATACAAAACAGAAACAGGTCAGAATAATTTCCAGCACGATAACAGCCTCGTCAGGGTTTGTCCGCCGCGGGTCCCAACACGGGTCCGACGGCGGTAATGGGCAATTGAATCGTCATTTCCGTACCGCTGTTGAGTTCACTGGCAACGTGGATCGTTCCGCCATGCATCTGGACAATGGATTTGGCGGTGGATAATCCCAGGCCCGTGCCGGGGATGTTTGCGGTTTCCTGCCGTTCGACACGGTAGAATTTTTCGAAAATACGGTCGATGTCCTCCGGTGCGATGCCATAGCCCGTGTCGGATACCTTGATGTACAGGAATCCCTCGCTGATGTTGGTTTCGACGACGATGGTTCCGCCTTCGGGGGTGTATTTGATGGCATTGGAAAGGATGTTGTGCAGCACCACCGCGAGTTTGTCCCGGTCGGCAAAGAGATTGGGAAGTTTGGGGTGGTAGTTGGTCTGGATGGTGATTTTTTGGGCAACGGCGGAGGCTTTCAAGTCGTTGACGATCTGTTCCACCAGGCGCCCGGTAACCACTTCGCCTTTGTTCAGCGGAAGCGAGCCGGTTTCCATCCGCGACAGATCCAGGACTTCGTTGACCAGATTCACCAGCCGGGATGTTTCTTCATTGATTACATTGAATGCTTCCTTCTGCGTCTGGGCATCCAGCACCATATCCGAGAGGAGCGTTTCCGCATAAGCGCGGATGTTCGTCAGGGGGCTTCGCAGCTCGTGGCTGACGTGCGCGATGAAATCTTCGCGGCTGGCATCGCTGACTTTCTGCTGGGTTATATCCCGCAGGAAAACCAGAATATCGCTCTGATCGTGCGTGTCCTGCAGCCGGCGGGCGATGATTTTCAGATGGCGGCAATCCTCCTCTCCTGTTTTCGCTTTGGGGGGCAGGGCCAGTTCCATCGAAACGTTCGCCTGACGAAACGGAACCTCAAAAATTTGCGCCAACTCCTGCCTTGCGCGGGAATCCGGCAGAAGATCCAGAATCGAACCGTGCATGAATTCCGACAGATGTTTCCCCAGAATTCCCTCGCAGGAACGATTAGCAAGTATGACATTGCCTCGAGGATCCGCCAACAGCACGCCGTCGGGAAGCGCATCGAGAACCCCCAGCAAGCGCTGTGCATCGTAACTGCATAAAAACTGACTTTGCGTGGTTTGAATCTGCCGAAGTCTGTCGGTTTGAAGCATGCGGTCTATCGCATCGACCAGCCGGTTCCAACCCGCACCGGCGTCATCCTGACCCGCGCCGGCGGGAAAAGGGGCAATCGATTCCAGGAGATTCTCCGAATCGTTCTGAGCCAAATCCGCCAGGCGGCATTCCAGATGCTGAAGGGTCCGCCGACAGGACCTGCAGGCATGAAACAGGATGGCCGCGGTGACGGTCATTGCCCCGGTCGCAGCACTCATTCCCAGCAGCAGATCAAACGAAAGGAAGCCTTGCTCCGGCAAAGTCCGATATAAAAGCAGTCCTGCTGTCAGAATCAGCGCCCCTCCCGCGCTGCATCCCAGAAGGATTGTCACGCTTCTCATCGTATTTCGATTTTGATGCTTCCTGGTTTTGGTTTGCCGTGCCATGTTTGTAGTGCCTGTTATCAAGGACAACGGACCTTCCGCCAGAGGGAAGGACGCCTGCCAGACATAAACACATTATTTGCGTATCGTTCTTTTTATCGGCGGTTTGGAAACGCCGGTTTTCCGAAAAATAGCGGGCTTGGGCCGCCGGCATAGGAATCGGGCGCTTCCTTTTTTGATTGAGAATCTTTTTCGATTCTGGTTTCCCGGCTGAATCCGGCCGGCTGGTTGGTCGATGAGATCCATAGATTTGAAAATCCTGAAATGCCATCCCCGCTTATAGGACGCAGCGCATGAACATTTTATTTGCCGATGACGACTGGAAAATCCATCTCATTATGGGACTCTGGTTTCAGAAAAGATCATTCGCGTTTGAAGGCGCTCGAAACGGGCGGGAAGCTCTGGAGCAGCTGGAGTCCTCTTCCTTTGATGTTTTGATTACCGATGTCAATATGCCCCTGCTTAACGGGATTGAACTGGTTGATGCCGTATTGAAACGGAAGGATGCGCCGAAATTGATCGTGGTTCTGACCAGCCGCTGCGACGGGGCACAGCTTCAGGAGCATTTTGCGGATTCTCGCGTGCATGTGTTCAACAAGCCGTTCAGTCCCGCGGCGCTGACCGATCTCATTGATCAATTCGCCATGGAGAAAATCTAACGCCATGAATCCGAACGAAGAGCCTTTCTGGCAGAATATGATCCAATCGATCCAGCCTTCGCCGGCAGATGCGCAGATTGCCGACCTTTCGATTTACGGCGCGGCGGTGTTCGAGCAGATGAAGCGTGACAGCGAATCGCTGGCGGAGGAGCTGCTTTTCTGCTATGAGCAGCTGAACATCGCGTTTGAATCAACCCGCGCCCTGGCGCAATGCAAAACGGTGGATCAGGCCCTTACGGTGATGACCGCACAGATCGGGCGGGCCATTCAGAGCCGATACAGTTATTATGTCGGGCCTCTGTCATCGCGGATTTCGCTGCTGGGGCCGGGCGCCCGGAAGGAAAGCAACGTGATTGTTCTCGCCTCGGATCCGGACCGACTGGAGGACGCCCGGAATTTTTATCAAACGCATATTCCGCGTTTTGCGTCTCTTCTGAATGCCGCTTTGTCCTCGCGCGTGGAAAACGTCGATTACCAGGGAACCTACGATCTCGATCAGGAAGGGCGAGGCAACGCGCTGGCGGTCCGTCTGGAAAGCATCAGCCGAGAAAATCCCAATCCCGGGAGTTTGCTTTTTGTCCGAGGCGACGATCAGCCTCTATTCGCCGCGGTGGATATGAATCTGGCCGAAACGCTCGCGAAGACCTCCGCGGCGGTTCTGGAAGAAATTCTATACGCGGAAAAACTCCATCGCACCTACCTGCAGGCGATTACCTCGCTGGTTCGCGCGATGGAAGCCAAGGATCCCTATACCGGCGGGCATTCCACGCGGGTCGCCGAAACGGCCTGCGAATTGGGACGTTTTATCGGACTGGCTCCTTCGGATATACAGCTTCTGGAATGGGCGGGGATGATGCATGACATCGGAAAAATCGGAGTGCGCGACGATGTGCTGCAGAAAACCGGGCGTCTAACCGCCGAAGAATTTGAGCATATTAAAACGCATCCCGTGAAAAGTTTCAATGTTCTGGAGCCGATTGACGCTCTCCAAAGCATTCTCTCCGCCGTGCGTCACCATCATGAACATTACGACGGCAGCGGGTATCCGGACGGCCTGCGGGGAGAGAAGATTCCCTTTTTTGCCCGGATTCTGCAGGTGGCGGACGTCTGGGACGCACTCACCTCCACGCGGCCCTATCGAGCGTCCATGTCGAAGGAAAAAGCCATTGAAATCATGCGGCAGGAAGCCGGGCATACGATGGACCCGCAGCTCGTGAAGCAATTCGAAGCCCTGCTTCGGCAGAAACAGATTCTGCCGTAAGGATGTTATGCCCCGTTCCGCTTCCGCCGGAAAGCCAGACAGCCCAGAGCAATTCCGCCCAGTGAAATCGCGCCTGGAACGGGAACGGCAGGAGGGGGCATGGGCGGAGGATTGGTTTGGCCGTTGTTGAAAAACTTATCGCTTTTTCCATCCGGCAAATTGATCGCATGAAGTCCGACGCGGATTTCTCCTTACTCCAGTGCGTAAATCACATCCTGAAACAAATGTCCGGAGGTCAGAGAAAAATAGATACCCACCGATTCGCCGGGATCCACGCCATATTGGGAAGGCGGTGCGGTTGTCTGGGCTTTCGCGAAAACACGGAATCCGCCGATGAATTTTCCCGAGGAACTTTCCTCAAACTTCACCCCCGGATTCGAGTTATCGATGCTGAGGATGGAATCGAGGACGGACTGGCTGTTTTCAAAGTAAATTCTGAACTTTTGCAAAATGGAAAAATTGGACTCTAAATGGGCCAAATGACGATAAATCTTGATAGCAGGAAGCGTTACGGAATCATGGAGGATTCGAACATGCCCGCTATCGTGGAATTTCCAACCGTCGTCAAAGAAACCCTGGACCAATTCGGTTCGTTCTTCGCCAACGAGCCGGAGCGAAAGCACTTCGCCGAATATCTCACCGGTCTTTTGATCGCCCACAAGAAGAACGTCTCGGCTATCAACCGCGAATTCGCCATGACCACCGACCAATCCTGTCTCAATCGCTGGATCACCGAAGCCAAATGGGACGAAGAAGCTTTCAACCAGTTGCGGCTGGATTGGCTCCAGCAAAGCCGCGATACTCGTTACAGCCCGTCCGGGGTTATCCCCATTGATAACGTCCTGATCGACCACAGCGGCAAATCCATGGAAGATGTCGGCTATTTCTGGGATCATGCCGAACAGCGGAACAAGATCGCCCACGACTATATCCTCATCAACTATGTCTGTACATCGGGCAAGCATTACCCCTTGGAGTTTTACCGATTCATCAAGAAAGAGCAATGTGTCGAGCAAGGGATTGAATTCGTCGATCACAATCAATACGTCCGGCAACTCATTGACTGGGTGGTACAAAATAACATCCCCGGCGATTTTGCCTTCGACAGCTATTTCACCAACGCCGCCAATTTGAACCATATAAACGGGTATGAACGCGGTTACGTTGGCGATTTGAAATTCAATCGCAAGATCCTTTTTATGGGCCAAGAATGTAAAGCCGAAGAACGGGCTGCACAGATCCGTCCTGAAGATCGCAAGCCGATTACCATCCACGGTTCGAAGCAATGGTATTTTACCAAAAGCATTCGCATCCCTGACGTCGATCATAAGGTTCGCATGGTTATTTTGTGGGATACGCGACATGCGGAAAAAGCAAAAAAAATACTCGTGTGCAATCGTACACACTGGGACATCATTCGGATCCTGAAGGTGTATCGTTGCCGCTGGACAGGCACAGAGTGCTTCCATCGGGACGGCAAGCAGCATTTGGGCATGGGCGAATGTCAGCTTCGGAACGGCTGTGGCCAGACCCGCCACATGTATATGGTCTTCCTGGCGTACAGCGTTCTGTTGCGTCAATTGCGGCAGGGCCGTGCGAGTGAGTGGGCATGTGAACGTCTGACGACTATCGGACAGGCCTGTATGTCGGTGTTGCGACAGACCCTCAGTGATACGATCTCCTGGGTCATCGAACGCATCGAAAATGACGGATGGAATTTTCAACGTGTTAAGGTGCAATTGGCTTTACCATGAAATTGCAAAAGTTCAGTAAATTCCACTTACCGTCGATTGAATCGGTCCGGTATTGCGAATTGCAAACAACGCTTTTCCGGAGCTTTCACTGACATCCATATACAACTGGGACGCAATATCGAGGGGGCTGTTGGGCGGATTTTCCGCGTTCACAAAACTGTAGGTGATTACCGCGGAGCACGGCGAAACGGATAAAACCGCAGCCACCACGGCCATCAGAAAAATATGTACCTGTTTCATATTCATTCTCCTGCTTCAAACCGGAGATGGTATTTTTTCACAGAAATACTCTTTGGCACAATCCATAGGGAACCATGATCTCTGGTTCGTGATTCTGCTTTATTGTATAGAAATAAAGTTGTGGAAATCAAACCCTCTTCGCTCTGGGGAATGCAGATTGTTAAAAATATGGCAGGACTCATGCCTGCCATAAAACGTACAGCGATTATAGCAATCGTGCCGCCTGTATCGATTAGACCAACTGGTTCTGCAATTCTGTGTTTTTCCGCTCCACGGACTGTCGCAGGTCGGTCTTGTGCTGCCGGAGTTTTTTCTGGAGCGATTTGTTCGACAGGGCCAGAATCTGAACCGCCAGGACCGCGGCGTTTTTAGCGCCCGCTGGTCCGATTCCCATCGTTGCGACGGGAATTCCAGGAGGCATCTGAACCGTGGACAGCAGGGCATCGACGCCCTGAAGGGCACCGGAGGTCATCGGGACTCCGATTACGGGAAGAGAGGCATGTGCCGCAATTACCCCCGCCAGGTGCGCTGCCATGCCCGCCGCGGCGATCAGCACTTGAAATCCGTTTTCCTGTGCCCGGGAGGCAAACTCCGCGGTCTGCTCCGGGCTGCGGTGGGCGCTGAGGATGCGGACCTCGCAGGATACACCAAATTCTTTGAGGGCCTCGACGCAGTTTTTCATCACGGACCAGTCGCTGTCGCTTCCCATAATCACGGCGACCCGAGGGGTATTGGTTTTTGCCATAGACTTTGTTCCATCCTGATCTAGAGACACTATCCACACCTGTCGGCTGTCCGAGAGGTGTCGCAAGTGTAATGGATTCCCGCCGCCGCGTAAAGGGAATTTTCTAGTCCGCGTATTTGACGGAACACCCGTAGGATTGGGTCTGGGTGTGGCGGGGGGCTTTTCCGGCGAGAAGGTCCTCCAGCACGTCTTTGACGTAAGGAGTAGCCGTTTCGGCGCCCTTTCCTCCGGCACTGTTGTCGCTGTCCAGAGCACCCTGATAGGCAATCTGGCCTTTGGCGTCGATGATGAACAGGTGAGGCGTGGACTTGGCGTGATAGTCCTTGCCCGTCTTGCCGGCGTGGTCGTCCAGCACGGGATAGGTCAGTTTATGCGCCGCGTGCCAGGTTTTGTTTTTGGCGGCATCGGAATCTTTCGTACTGTTGATTGCCAGCCACACGACACCCTTTTCCATATATGCTTTCGCCAGATTCGGAATCGCCTGGGAGGCATAGCGGCTTTTTACGTAGGGGCATTCGGGATTGGTCCACTCCAGAACGACGATCTTGCCCGCCAGATCGGCAAGCTTGACTTCTTTGCCCTCCTGGTCCATCAGAGCAAACGCCGGAGCAATTTTCTGGGGCGTTTCCTCCGAAGCTTCAGGCTCCCTGGCGGCGGGAGCGGCAGGTGCAGCCGGCTGGGTTGCCGCCGGGGTGGCAGGCTTTTCAGATTTCTTGCAGGACATGACCATCCCCGCGGTCATTGCCAGTACCATGAGGAATGTGATTTTGACATTCATAACAATCTCCTTTCGCAAAAAGTTCATGGATTCTGTCCATTTACGCCTGTTTCCGCGATTCGTTTCTTCCACACGGAAAACACATCCGAATGAGTTTCCGTCGCGGCATCCCGGACAGGCAGTTCCACACGAAACTCCTGTTCGCCCGGAACGCAAACCTCCCGGCACGCAAGCCAGGAAACGGTCCCGGTAATCGTAAGTGACTGCCCCGGCGGGCTGGATGGTGTTTGAAATGCAGCCAGAAGCATCACCTGATTTTCATAGCCATAGACGGTAATATCGCCCGGTTCACGAAAGGTTTTCACCGGCGGGTACTCCACTTTCGGCGCGGGCAACGAATTGTCCCTGGAAAACGACACCTCCGTCGGCCCTCCGGCGTCGCCCGGCTGAGGGCCATAGATATGCCAGCCCGGTTTTATGGCGAAAAGAAAACCCAGGATCAATTCCTTTCCCGGTACAGCGGCGTCGGCATCGGCCAGCACTTCCAGAACCACCGGGGAATCGTTCCTGGATTCAACGGATTGCGAAGGTTCCGACGGTGGGGGAATCCGGGTGGAATATTTCCGGTCCAAGACAAATATCAGTATCAAAACCAATATCAGTCCGAATAAAAAGGTGTGGTGATGGGTCCAGCTATCCGGTTTTCCGGGATTGGTTTTATTCATGTAAAAAACCCGCTTTGAAACATTTCTCTTGTACCCAATTATAGCCTTTTTGGACACCGGCAGGCAAACCAGCCCGGCTTTTATCCCAGAGGGTCGTTTTCGGAAGATTTGACCCTCCTTTCCCGGCCGGGTATAATATCCTAAATGGCCAAGGCGCAAGAACATAGATTAGATGCCCTTCGCGAGACCATTCGTCAGTTTCCCCAGACTCCCGGGGTCTATCTGATGAAAGATGCGGAGGGGAAAGTTCTTTATATCGGCAAGGCCAAATCGCTGCGGGACCGGGTCAGCAGCTATTTTCAGCCCGCGGCGGATCTGTTGAACACGCGCGGGCCCAAAATCGTGGAGATGGCGGACAAGGTGCAGGAGGTATCCTTTCTGGAATGCGATAGTGAAGTCGATGCGATTCTGCAGGAATCCCGGCTCATCAAGGACATTCAGCCCACTTATAACAGCCGGCAGACCGATGACAAGACCTTTCCGTATCTGGAAATCACCACGCGGGAGGATTTTCCGGGAGTGTATGTCACTCGAACGCCCCAGCCGCGGGGAAGCAAACTCTACGGGCCTTTTCTTTCGGCGGCGGATCTGAGGCGGGTGGTGCAGGTGCTTCAGCGGATTTTCCGGTTCCGGACCTGTTCGCTGGACATCGCCGACGAAGATGAGTCAAGGCGATTTTTCCGTCCCTGCATTCTGTATGACATTCGCCAGTGCACCGGGCCCTGTGCCGCGAAAATCAGCAAAGATGCGTATCGCCAGGACATACAGAGGCTTCGAAAATTTCTGGAATCCAAGCGATCCGTTTTTCTTTCACAGCTTCTTGAGGAAATGCAGCAGAAATCCAAAGAGCGCGATTATGAACAGGCGGCGCGGCTCCGCGATGAAATCCGCGCGATCCAGACCCTCAGCGACCGCGGCGAAGTGGATGAGCACGTTCAGCCGGAACTGTTTCAGGTGGACCCCGCGATGGGACTGGAGCGGCTGAGCTTTCTGCTTCAACTGAATCGATCCATCCGGATCATCGAAGGAGTCGATATCGCCCATATCCAGGGCCAGTTGGCCGTCGGTTCGCTGGTCTGCTTCATCGACGGCAGGCCCTTCAAAAAAGGATACCGCCGCTTCCGCATCCGCCAGGTCAAAGGCGTGGATGATTACGCGATGATTCAGGAGGTCCTCCATCGGCGCTATCAGAAAGCCTCCGAACATGAGGAACTGTTTCCCGATGTGATTCTGATCGATGGGGGACTGGGCCAGCTCCACGCGGCGCAGGAAGTGTTTGCCCGAACTCCCGGCAGGCCGTGCCGGGTGGTCTCGCTGGCGAAAAAAGAAGAGCTTCTGTTTATCGAGGAGAAAGAAAAACCCATGCAGCTCCCGCGAAACGATCCGGCGCTTCGTCTGCTGCAATATATTCGCGACGAGGCGCACCGGTTCGCCCAGCATTATTTTCATATTTTGCAGCAGAAGGAATCGCTGGATCGACCGTAATGTTTCACGGGTGTGGATTTGCCATTCTATTTTGATTCGATTTTGCCGGCCCGCTCAGCACATTTTCGTAGGATGTAGCTGTCCAATCCGCGGCGAAGCCAGGCATACTGTTTTTTGGCATGCGCATCTTTGAGTTTTGCGACCATCGCTTCGGTACCGACCGGCAGGGCGCTTTTCGGCAACAGATCGATCTGCCGCAGCGACGCTTCCAGCCGGCGGTCCAGGGATTTCGCGATTTCGCCGGGGATCTCGGTTTCGAAACTTTGCACCTGCGTATCCGCAGATAGGGAAAATGACCGGAGCTGATATGGACTTAGCGTAACGGTCCAGCGAGCAGGGGCTTCGATGGATTCGCCTGTGGATAAGTCCATCGCTTTTCCGGCTTCCTTTTTCAGATTCAGTTCAACGGCAACCGGATAATAATCCCGGTTGACCAGATACAGATACCGCTGATTGTCGCAAAGCAGCGTGCGCACCGCAACAGGATCGGTCGTGTTTCCAACGGTTTCGAATTTCTTTGCCGGCAGGGCGCGATACGCCCGAGCAAAAGGCTGAATCAATTCGCTGTGGCCGGTGTGCAGAAACAATCCACCCCGGGTGATTTCCAAGGCATCCAGTTCCGCCACGGCGTGGGCGTAATGCTCCATATAATGAATGCCGGATGGGAATTGGGGAGTAATGCGGAACTGCCAGTTCCACCAGAAGCCGTCTTTGGGATATTCCGAATTCATGTGGGAGATCCGTTCGGGGGAAACGGACCAGGCTTTGGCAAATTGGGACACCTGTGGATCCTGGCCGTCGCAGGGGAATCCTTTATGCTCGCCCCAGGCTTCCACCCAGCTGTCGAAGATCCAGGTTTTCGGCGTGGGGCCCAGGGCAATCGTTTTCAGCGTCGTTTCATCCAGAAAATCGTGATCGCGGAACATGCAGAGTTTTTCCAAAGGCATTTCCACGCCATCGGTGCCCCAGCAGTCTCGGTCTCGGGCAGGGACAAATACATAATCGATGGCAATCCCCGGCTCATTCTGAAGCAGCTTTGCATCAAAACCGCCGTCGCGGTAGATGTCATATGTGCTTTTTCGGGCATAGAGCTGATATTCCGGTCCGTCGGGAAATCCCAGAAGCTGCGACATGGTGGTTTCGGTCCAGAGATTCACCGTCAATTGCAGATCGGGCTGTACCTTAACCATGGCATCGCGCATCGCACGGAACAGTTCGGCGATTTTGGCGCACCGCCAGTCCAGCCATCGTTGGCGATGGTTTTTCATCAAAAAATCATACCGTTTCGAGAACCGGTCCACCGCCTTGGCATCCACCGGAATTTCGATTCCTGTTTCAAGGCTAAACAGATTTACCGTATAATCATCGTATCCGATTTCGGGCGTGCCGAACCAGCAGATGGTCGCATGCCATACATTCAGAGCGATGCCCCGAAACGCCGGCGAGGAACCGTATTTCTGTGCGATCTCCCGCACGACGTTTACAATCGCCT
>CAZOTP010000011.1:0-26614 GCA_964582655.1 uncultured Pirellulales bacterium
AGTAGAGGGGAGGGGATGCACGTAGCCTGTTTTTTCACGCGATATATACTCTACTGTTCTATAGGAAAATCGTCAATAGACCCGTTCAAAAATAAATAAATATTTTTTATTTGGATGGGATCCAGAAAACAGGGACGCAATCGAAGAAAAACAGCGGTCAATCAGGCTTTGGAAATTCTTCTCAAAAGGGTCTGATACACCTGAAAATCAGTCAGTGAAAACAAGACAAAACAGACTTTCTGAATTTTAGATTGGGGGAGGTATTCAAGAGTGGTATGCAAAGCTATTTGGGCGGCCCATTCTATCGGGCAACCATACGCCCCCGTGCTGATGGATGGAAATCCAAGGGTTTTTAAATGGTATTGATCCGCCAGGGACAGGCAGTTGCGATACGCATCACGCAAAAGATCACCCTCATTTTGATTCCCGCCATACCATACGGGTCCCACGGTATGGATGACATAACGGGCAGCCAAATTACCTCCTGTCGTGATTACTGCTTGCCCGGTGGGAAGACGTCCGCATTCAGCCACGATTTGCTTACATGCCTGTAGAATTGCCGGACCTCCAGCCCGGTGGATCGCTCCATCCACCCCGCCGCCTCCCATCAGAGAGGAGTTGGCCGCATTGACAATCGCATCCACATTTTGTTTCGTAATATCCCCTTGAACGAGTTCAATCTGGTTCAGCATGGCATCGATTCCTTAGTATTTCCGTAGGAGATCATAACATGGCATTCCAAATTCCATGTGAGAATTCTGGGCAGTCATGAGAATAATCTAGACAAAATAAAGCAAAAACAGCATAATCGCCTTTCACGTTATCGTTTTTAGAAGAAATGCATAGAGACCAGTAACCGAGGGAAACAAAGATGTTTAAGATTCTGGTAACGGACAAGTTGGCCAAAGAAGGTTTGGACTGGCTGGCGGCACAGGATGATGTGGAAGTGACTGTTAAAACTGGAATTAGCGAAGATGAACTGACTTCGATCATCGGCGGTTTTGATGGACACATCATTCGCAGCGAAACCAAAGTAACAGCCAAGGTCCTCGAAAAAAGCGGCCGTCTCCGCGGCATCGCCCGCGCGGGAGTGGGGGTGGATAATGTCGATGTCCCGGCCGCCACGGCCAAGGGGATTATGGTCATGAATACCCCTGGCGGAAATACCATCAGCGCGGCAGAACACACCGTTGCGTTGATGATGGCTCTGGCCAGGCATGTGGTCCAGGGATGCATGACGATGAAAGAAGGGAAATGGGACCGGAAACAGTACATGGGAACCCAACTGATGGGGAAAACGCTAGGCGTAATCGGTCTGGGACGAATTGGAATGGCCGTTGCCCGGCGGGCTTTGGGACTCAAGATGAAAGTGGTGGGATATGATCCGCTGGCCGCTCCGGAAATGGCTCAGGAAGCCGGGCTGGAAGTGCTCACCGATATGAAAGAAGTCTGCCGACGTTGCGATTTTCTGACCTTGCACGTCCCGGTGACGGATGAAACCAAGGGGATGATCAATAAAGACCTGATCGCCCTGATGAAACCGACGGCCCGGATTATCAACGTAGCTCGCGGGGCGGTCATCAAGGAAGACGATTTGTACGATGCGCTGGAATCCAAAAGAATTGCCGGCGCCGCACTGGACGTATTCGCCCAGGAGCCTCCCACAAACCGCCGGTTCGAAAAACTGAACAATTGTATCGTTACGCCTCATTTGGGCGCCAGCACGGAGGAAGCCCAGGTGGAAGTGGCGCTGGAAGCGGCGGAAGAGCTGGTTCAGGCCCTTCGCGGAATCCAGGTTCGAAACGCCGTGAACGTGCCGGGCCTGGATAAATCCCTGCCGGAAATCGTCAAACAGTACCGCGATCTGGCGGAACGGCTTGGCTTGCTTATCAGCAGTATTGCGCCGGGAACCATTCAAAAGATTGAAATCGCCTACCGAGGCGAAATCGCCGCCCAGGAAACCGCCGCTGTGAAATCGAGTTTCACCGTCGGGCTTCTGAAACGTCATTTTGAAGAGCCCGTCAATATTGTCAACGTCAATATGCTCGCCGAGCAGCGTAAAATCAGCATCGACGAGGTGAAAAATCCGCAGGCCGCTGCCTATGCCAGCATGCTTTCGGTGAAAGTGGTCACCGATCAGGTCAAGCGAAGCATCACCGGCACAATTGTCGGAAAAGGCATCCATCGGATCATCGGCATCGACGATTATACCCTCGATTTCTCCCCGGAAGGGGCGATTCTGGTCATCTTTAACGACGACCGGCCGGGCGTCATCGGCGCGGTGGGGACGATCTGCGGAAAACATGGGATCAATATCGGCACCATGGGCGTCGGCCGCGTCAAACAGGAAAAACGGGCCGTTCTGGCCATCAGCATGGATGCGGCGCCCGATCAGAAAGCCATTGATGAATTTAAGAAGCAGGATTTTGTGAAAAGCGTGTTTGTCTGCGAATTGCCCAATAACCAATAATATTTTTTAATTTCGATACATTTTGTATTTCCCCTAGCCCGGACGGTATTATTGTCCGGGTTTTTTTACGAATTTTGTCAATATAAAATATATTTTATATTGCAGGCGGATGAAAGTCGAATATAATAAAGTCGGATTTATAAGTCCGTATTAAGCCCGGTTTTAATTCTTGTCCGCGCGATGTTCACTTCGGGCCAATCGAGCGATTTAGATTCTCGAGCGTTCTAACTCTTTGTAATACCAGTGTATGGAGAAAGAAGTTATGGCAGAACAATCGGAACCGAAGGTGTTGAATCGCTGGCTGGTGGTCATTGGCGCCACGCTCATTCAGTTGTGTCTGGGAGCACTGTACGCGTGGAAGGCGTTTGCGGACAAGCTGGTGCTGGATCCATATGGATTTTCACGGCTCGATACACAGATTATCTTTTTTGTCAGCCTTCTGACCTTTGCGGTTGTGATGGCGTTTATCGCCGGTCCCTGGCAGCGAAAATCGGGCCCTCGTAAAGTAGCTATGATCGGGGGATTAATTATGGGGTTGGGATATGTCATCGGCGGCATTGCCGGGACCCATTTCTGGGGGATGCTCATCGGGGTGGGGATTCTGGGCGGAGCCGGAGTGGGGCTGACGTATGTTTGCCCCATCGCGACGCTGGTAAAGTGGTTCCCGGATATCAAAGGATTTATCACAGGTCTTGGTGTTGCCGGATTCGGCTTCGGAGCGCTGGTCTGGATCAAAATCACCAGTGGCTTTGTGTTTGGGCCGTTGGACCTGACTCCGGGGTGGAAAGGGGTCTATGGAGCGGGCTGGACCGTCAATAACGTATTCCTGTTGTATGGCATTTTGTTTGCCGTGTTAATCTGGCTGGGATGTACGGTGTTGAAGAATCCACCTGAAGGCTGGAAACCGGCCGGATGGCAGCCGAACGCCAACACCAAAGCGGGCGGGTATGGAGAAGTGAATTTCACGGAAAAAGAGATGGCCCGGACCTATCAGTTCTGGTTTTTGCTGATTACCTTTACCGCCGGCTCGATGGCGGGTCTGATGGTCATCGGTATCATCGGATTGTTCGGGCAGGATGCCCTCACGGGGAATGGGTTTGACTCGGCGCAGGCGGCGATGATTACGGGGACGGCGATGGCGCTGTTCTATGCGCTGATGAATGGATTCGGCCGGATTGCCTGGGGGTCCATTTCCGAAAAAACGGGACGGAAAAACGCGATTGTCATCTCGAATCTGACGCAGGGCATTTTGATGATTCTCTTCTATTATGTGGGCAAGTGGGAATGGGGCCTCTATATCGGGGCGGCGCTGATCGGATTCAATTATGGGGGATTGTTTGCGCTGTTTCCGTCGATCACCGCGGATTACTTTGGAAATAAAAACGTTGGTAGCAACTACCCGTGGGTGTTCATGGCATACGGGCTGGGGGGGACGCTGGGGCCGATTCTGGGCGGCAGGATGGGGGACGCCCATGCATGGTTCTGGGCATTTATCCCGGCGGGAATTGTCTGTTTGGGTTCGGCGGCGCTGGGAATGGCGCTTCGGCCGCCAAAGTCGCCAACTGCGGCATAATGTGAGATGTTATAGGTGTTTTATCCCCTCTTTTCAGAGCGCGGCAATCTCTGAAAGAGGGTTTTCTTTTGTCTATGCACCAGGAAAATTTTCTTGTGAGCCTGGCGGCAGTTCGGTAGGATACGCCCTGACAAGATGTTACAGGAACAGCAGTGAGGATGCCAGGATGGCTGATAGGATTGCCAAGAGAGCTGAGGAACAGTTGGGATTTTCATTTACCGGGGAATTGGAACATACCCCGCAGGAGAGTGACACAAAGACTCTGAAAACGAAACCGTCTGTTTCCCAACCCGACCGCGGGAAACACTCGGGTAAAGGCGATGCCAAACAGTCAGGCTCTGCAAAAAAGAGATCCCGGGCGCCTGAAAAAGAAAAAACCGTGAAGATCTCGAAGCGGAAAGCGGAGTCGAAGGCGGAACCTCCTTCCCCCGCAATTCCCCAGGAGATTCACGAAGAGCACATCGAAGCCAAGGCCAAGGATATGGCCAGTCGCCAGCGGGAGATTAGCGTCAGCGAATTCTTTGCGAAAAACCGCCATCTGCTGGGATTTGACAATCCCCGCAAAGCACTTCTGACGACCATCAAGGAAGCGGTGGATAACTCCCTCGACGCCTGCGAAGAGGCGAATCTTCTGCCGGACATCGAAGTCGGGGTTCGACAGACCGCCGAGGACCGCTTTATCATCTGGGTGCAGGACAACGGGCCCGGGATCGTAAAAAACCAGATTCCGAACATTTTTGGCCGTCTGCTCTACGGGAGCAAATTTCATACCCTTCGAATGTCGCGCGGGCAGCAGGGCATCGGCATTTCCGCCGCCGGCATGTATGGCCTGATTACCACCGGGAAAAGCGTGAAAATCAACAGCCGCACCGGTCCGAAAAGCCCGGCGCACCATTATGAGCTGCAAATCAACACGGCCAAAAACCGTCCGGATATCATCAAGGAGGAAACCATCGAGTGGGATGTCCGCAACGGCACGCGGGTGGAAATCGAGCTCGAAGCACGGTACCAGCGGGGTCGGCAGAGCGTGGATGAGTATCTTGCGCAAACCGCGATCGCCAACCCGCATGCGAGGATTCGCTATCTGACTCCGGAGGGGCAGGAGCAGATTTATGATCGCTCCGTGAATCATCCCATCGAAGTACCCAAAGCGATCCGCCCTCATCCCTATGGCGTGGAGCTGGGCGTTCTGATGAAAATGGCGAAAGACTCCGATCATTCAACCCTCAGCTCGTTTTTAACCGAGGAATTCAGCCGCATCAGCCCGAAGGTCAGCCAGGACATTTTGGATAAAGCCAAACTTTCGTCCCGTGCCAAACCTAAATCGGTTTCCACGGAGGATATTCAAAAGCTCCATCGCGCGATTAACGAAACCAAAATCATGGCTCCCAGCACAAGCTGTGTGGTTCCCATCGGCGAGGAAGCTCTTCAGAAAGGACTGGGGCAGGTCGTTCAGGCGGACTTTTACGCCAGCTGTACGCGGCCGCCGGCCGTCTATCGCGGAAATCCCTTCGTGATTGAAGCGGCCCTGGCGTACGGCGGTACAGGCTCCGGCATCGGTGACGAGGAGGATGAAGAACTGGATAAAAAGACGGAAGAGGAGGACCAGTTGATGCGGGTGATGCGGTTTGCCAACCGCGTTCCTTTACTGTATCAGCAGTCTGCGTGTGCGATTTTTAAGTCGATCATGCAAACGAATTGGCGGCTCTATGGCCTTTCGCAGAGCAAAGGCGCCCTGCCCAGCGGCCCGATTACGGTGATGGTCCATATCGCTTCGGTCTGGGTGCCGTTCACCTCCGAAAGCAAGGAAGCCGTGGCGCATTATCCGGAAATCATCAAGGAAATTCGCCTGGCGCTGTCGGAGTGCGGTCGGCAGCTGGGGCGATATCTGCGGGGGCAGAGACGTCAGCGTGAAGAAGCCCTTAAACGCGGTTACATCGACAAATATCTGCCCGCCATTGGAGAAGCTCTGAAAGACATTCTCGCTCTGAAAGATACCCAGGTAAAGCAGCTCCTGACGAATCTGGAGGTCGTGCTGGATTCCTCCCGTCCTGTCAAGGCTAAAGCCGGAGCAAAAAGCGAAGAATAATCTGGCGATCCCTGTCCGGAGTTGTCTTCTGGGCGAAAAGTGCATCGGTATGGATTGTGACCAGATTTGATGGTGAACGGAATCTCTGATGTATAAAATGTGGCTTTCCGTATTCGGAGCGGGATATTCCCCTTGGGCGCCGGGGACCTGCGGGTCTGCGGTTGTCGCGGTTCTGTTTCTCGGTCTGGCCCTGGCGGGAGTGCCGATGATGGGGATAGCGATTGGAATGGGAATCGTTGCCCTTCATGGCGGATTTGTTACAGTCCGGTATGGGGACCGCATGATTGCCGAATATGGCGAAGACCCCGGCAAAATCGTAAGCGATGAACAGTGCGGACAGGCGATTACCTATCTATGGCTCTGGTCCGTTGCCGACTGGAGAGATGCGGTTGTACTGACGACGGCAGGCTTTGTGATGTTTCGCGTGATGGACATCCTAAAACCTCCTCCGGCAAAACAGTTTGACCGGCTTCACGGCGCCTGGGGCGTCCTGCTTGATGATGTCGCCGCGGGAATTTATGCCAATATTCTTCTTCAGGTCGGCTGGCGTCTAGGGTGGCTCTCGGAGATTTTTTAGCGTATGAGTTATTTACAAGCGATTCTGCTGGGGATTCTGCAGGGATTGACAGAATTTCTGCCTGTTTCCAGTTCCGGCCATCTGGTTATTCTGGAGCATCTCATTGATTTGAAGCCTGAAAGCCGCGAGATGGTCCTCTTTGACCTGATGCTTCATCTGGGTACTGTGTTAGCCGTGCTGGCCTTTTATCGCCGCAGCGTAACCCGATATTTCAAGGATTTGACAGGCAATCTGCTGCCCGCCTTGCGCCAGCCTGCCGTGATGTATCGGAAATCCGCCTGCATTCGGTTCAGCGTGCTGGCGGCGGCGGCGATTTTCATCACTGGAACGATATTTGCCCTTTTTGGAGACTATATAGAATCCGGATTTGAAAGTCCTTATGTCGTCGCCGTCTGCTGGCTGGTGACGGGTACGTTTTTGCTCCTGACGGATTTTCGAAAACATACCCGCCGGAGCCTTCGGCAATTTGGTTTAACCGCCGCGATTATCGTAGGCATCGCACAGGGAATAGCCCTGTTTCCGGGTATTTCAAGAAGCGGCGCCACCATTTGTGCGGCATTGCTGCTGGGGCTTCACAGACGATGGGCAGGGGAGTTCAGCTTCCTGATCGGGGTGCCGGCGATTCTGGGGGCAACCGCGCTCCATCTGGCGGATGTGCTGCGGGAACCGGCGAATAACTTGCCTTGGGGACCCGTTCTGGCCGGTTCCGCTGTCAGCGCCATCGTGGGATGGTTTGCGCTCTGCCTGCTGATCTGGGTCCTGCGAAGGGCGCAATTTAAATTCTTTGCTGGATATTGCTATCTGCTGGGTTTAATTACTTTATTGGTTCTGTATGTCCATAATAACTGAGTCATTTCAGGATTGAACCAGTCCGGCAGGTCCTATTCTCTTCGACATTTATCTTGCTATAGGCGATTCTCATCGACTATAATGCTATAGAGTGTTACCGGACCCGATAGCCGTTAGTATTTGATTTGTAATAAGTTATGATCCGGATAGGCATGTCCGTTGAGACTTTGCCCCTTGGCTGATTGAGGATTTAGATAGATGCCCACATCGTTTGGAAGTCTTTGCGACGATTTTTATGTGAACATGAATCTCAATACCCAGTTGGAATTGCCGACGGATCGGGATATCATTTTGCAGTTTTTTGAACGCATCCGGAGGCAGTTTCCCACCATGAACTCGTTCTATCAGCGGGATACCGGAGAATATTGCCTCGATGAAGACCGTGAGGCGGGCAGCTATCGCTGGGTTTCCGTCGAACGGGACCGCATCAGCAGCGGCTATGTCAATCCCGAGACGCTGGAATCCGCCGATGAGCAGCACCGGCTGATTCTGGAGATCCTGCCCTATCATCTGGGCGTCAGCACGCTGGATGTCGATTCTCTCGATGTGCTGTTCGGGATGGATTTTGACTATCAGGGGAATCAGGATGAAATTCTCGCGGAAGCCCTGTTCCGCGGAAGTCCGTTTTCCTGTCTGCTGGATCTGCCGCACGCCAGGCCCCTGGGATTTGATCCGGCGGTCATGGTGGGGCTTTCGGAGGACTGCCGGCTCCAGGCTCGCATCGCCGTGGAATCCCGCACCGGCGCCTACCAGCTCCGCACAGGGAAATTTAAGGAGGAAGATCCGCTGAGTCTGTATCTTTCCGTGAGAAAATACCCTGATCCGGCCGTCAAATTTTCCAGCATCGAGTCCTATAATGTGCAGCGGAAATTCTGCGAAGAACTGATGGCTGACAAGGTGGTCCCCAATTTTGTTTTGCCGATTACAGCAGCTATCGCACAGAGGCAGTAAAAGCAGGTTGAAACAAACGACGACGGCAGGCGGATTGCTTCTGTTTTACAAAAAGGCAAAAAAAACGCAGGCTCGAAATCCTTGGATTTGAGCCTGCCTGTACGTTTCGTCGCGAAATTCTTTTCCGCGACCGCAGCTCAATGCTGCGTATTTCGGTCTGTGCCACGCGGCACAGGCTGTTCAAAGCGGCCTGCTGAGAACCAGCTAGGCCAAACGAAATTGTCGCTTAGTAACCGCTCCCGCGTCCGCTTTTGATAATCATGATTTCGAAGAGCTGAAACCGTTCAGATGTTTTTCGAAATGTTCTTTGATTCTCATTTTATCATAACACAAAATCATTCAAAAAGCAAATAAATTTCAATTTTTTTCAGCGGGTTCCGGACTGTCCATGAGCGATTCAAAAGGATATAGTAAATATCGGACTATGCAGGCGGTTCAGTTTCCGCTTGCTTTTAGCCGCGGATTGGGGCATGATGGGAACGTCGTATGGCGGATATCACGGACCGGGAGTACAAGGAGCATAACGATGGCTGTAACGGCTACAGGAAGCAAATACAAACAGAAAACCGGATATATTATCGCGGTCTTTTGTGTGGGCATTACTCTCTATTGCCTCTATGACGGCTGGATCAGCAAGGAGTATCAGGATAAGCACACGGTTGAAGGGAAGCCCGATGCGAATCTGATGGCCAACCGGATCTACATCCCTGTCGCGGCGATCCTCTATGGCGCGTATATGCTCTATAGTTCGGTCAAGCTTCGGTCCCAGAAAATCGTGGCGGAGTCCAGTCAATTGATTCTCGCCAGCGGCGAAGCGGTTGATTATTCCCGGATCACGCAAATTGATAAGCGATTCTTCGAAAAAGAAGGGCATTTCACTGTTTTTTATAAGAAAGACGGTCAGGAAATCAGGTTGAAACTTTCCGGCCAGAACTACGACGACCTAGGATTACTCCTCGATGAACTGGTGCGATGTACCGGTGCGGCCCCATCCAGTCCGGGGAGCCCCAATCCCGGTGAAACATCCTGACCGGTCCACCGGGTTGAGTCTGCCGGTTTTTTTCAGATTCTGTTTTGGCATGGATGCAATGTATTCAAACGGTGCGGACGGTTGACTTCCCAAGCTTCCAACCAGGTGAATAATGGAGGGCTGGATATCCGGGGCGATGTGCGTTTCCTCAAAGGGGTGGGGCCTCGCCGTGCCGAATCCTTTGCCCAGCTGGGGGTCCGCACGATACTGGATTTACTGGAGTATTATCCCCGGCATCATGAGTTTTTACCTCCTCTTTGCCCCATCCGTTCCCTCCGGAAAGGAATGTCCGCGACGATTGCCGGGGAAATTACCCACACCGATTTCTTCCGTCGCCGCCGTCCCCCGCGCTTCGAAGCGGCAATGACCGACTGCACTGGTTTCTGCCAGTTGACTTGGTTCCACGGGGGCTATCTCCAGGACAAAGTCCGCCCCGGCGACCGGATTGCCGCCTGGGGAACGGCAAACGAGTACCAGGGACAGATCCAGATCATCAATCCCGGCTGGATGAAGCTGGAAGACCCCGGGCAGTTGAAGGATCGCGAAAAACAGGGACAGCCGATTTACCCCGCCGGCGCCGGCATGAGCAGCGGCGAGATTGCCCGCATCATTCGAACCAGCCTGGAACTCATGCTCCGGCCTGTGCCTGAACTGTTCGGGGAGGATTTTCTCAGGCAGAGGGAACTGCCCGCCAGAACCGAGGCGCTTCGCTGGATTCATGCTCCATCCTCACCGACCCAGGTGACCGTCGCACGCCGCCGACTCGCTTATGACGAATTGTTCCTGATGGAACTGGGCATGGCGATGCGGCGGGAGCAGCTCCGTCAAAATCAGCCCGCCTTTCCCCTGCCCGTCACTCCGCAGATTGATCAGCGAATCCGACGGCGTTTCCCGTTTCCCCTGACCGTCGATCAAAACGAGGTCATCGGGGAAATCTGCCGCGATATGGCTCAATCCGAACCGATGAATCGTCTCCTGCAGGGGGATGTCGGCTCGGGGAAAACGGTTGTTGCACTTTATGCCTCCCTTCTTGCCGTGACCCATCAAAAGCAGGCCGCCATCATGGCGCCCACGGAAATCCTCGCCGAACAGCATTATCGAAATCTCGAAAAATATCTCGCCGGAAGCAAAGTCCGGCGGGTTCTCCTGACGGGGGGGATGCCCGCTTCCAAACGCAATCCGCTCCTGGCCCAGATTGCTTCCCATGAAATGGATATCGTGGTCGGCACGCAGGCCCTGCTCCAAAACGATGTGGAATTTCACGAACTGGCCCTCGTTGTTGTTGATGAGCAGCATAAGTTCGGCGTTCGCCAGCGCCAGCGGTTTCGCGGGAAAGACATTGCCCCGCATTACCTCGTTATGACGGCCACACCCATCCCGCGAACTCTTGCCATGACCGTATTTGGCGATCTGGACGTCTCCACCCTGAAACACCTGCCCCCCGGCCGTCGTGAAATTATCACGCGCTGGGTCCCGCAGGAAAAACTCCCCGATGCCTATGAGTTCATCCGAAACAAAGTCCGACAGGGGCAGCAGGCTTACTTTGTCTATCCTCGCGTGGAGGAGGACACCGAGCAGGACGCCTTTCTTCAGCAGATCAAGGCCGCGACCACCGAATATGATTATCTCCGCAAGGAAATCTTCCCGGAACTTCGCGTGGGGCTTCTGCATGGCCAGATGAAACCGGAGGAAAAGCAGCAGGTCATGGAGCAATTCCGCTCCGGAGGCATCGGAATTCTGGTTGCCACCGTCGTCATTGAAGTGGGGGTCGATGTCCCCAACGCCACGATCCTGGTCATCGAACACGCCGAGCGGTTCGGACTGGCCCAACTCCATCAGCTTCGGGGCCGTATCGGGCGGGGAAATAAAACCTCCTATTGCCTGCTTTTGGGGCGACCTGGCACCGAAGAATCCCGCCGAAGGCTGGAAATCATGACCGAAACCAGTGATGGATTCCGAATCGCAGAAGAAGACCTCCGCATTCGCGGTCCCGGGGAATTTTTCGGCACCGCACAACATGGCTTGCCCAGTCTGAAAATAGCCGATATAATCTCCGACATGGAACTCCTGCGGATGGCACAGCGTGACGCGTTTTCCCTGGCCCGCACCGATCCGTTTTTACGGCAGCCGGGCCATCAGGAAATACGCCGCGAACTATTCCGGCGGTTGGGAGATGCATTGAATCTGGTGGATGTCGGATAAAAGAACATGGCCAACAAAATAAAACAGGAGACGGAAACCCTCTGGAGACGGGAACTCCCCAAACCGGGAGAGACCCGACTTCAGAAACAGATGCGGTTTTGGCGAAGCATCAGCTTCGCGGCGGTGCTGCTGGGGATTTTCAGTCTGGTCGGAGAATATGGTTTCCGCGGTTCGCAAGCATGGACTTCCTGGCTGCGATGGGGGGGGCTCGCTGCCGGTGCGGTTCTGGTTGTCTCCCGTCTGGCTCTGTGGGGATGCTCGCATCGGCCGGTTCTTTGGAAATATTTTCCTTGGCTCGAAATGGCCCTTCTGAGTGTGCTTGTGGTATGCCTGTTCCACATTCCTGCCCGGATGCCGCAGTTTTCTCCGTCTGAGGTCCGATGGATTATTTTTCAGATTTATTTGCTGATTCTCATCGCTCTGCTGTTCGCCCGTTCTGCTGTTGCTGCCACCACCTATCGCATTCATCCCACCCAGGTCATGATTACCAGCTTTATCCTGGTGATTTTCACCGGTGCCATCCTGCTGATGTTTCCCTCCGCCCATCGTCTGGAAAAGCTCGACTTTACCGATGCCGTCTTCACCGCGACCAGCGCCACCTGTGTGACCGGCCTTACCGTTCTTGATACGGGCGGCGATTTCTCCCGCTTTGGCCAGATTGTGGTTCTTACCCTGATCCAGATTGGCGGTCTGGGAATCATGATTTTCGGAACCCTCTTTGCCTATCTGCTGGGAAGCCCGCTTTCGCTGCGGGAATCCATGGCGATGCGGGACCTGATGAATGAGCAGAATCCAGGACGCATCGGGCGGATCGTCGGATTCATCTGCGTCAGTGCCTTTGCGATTGAAACAATCGGAGTCTTTTTTATGGTCGGAATGTGGCAGACCGATTCGCTCCGGGGCGGGCAGTGGTTTAACAGCGTATTTCATTCCGTCAGCGCCTTCTGCAACGCCGGGTTTTCGTTGCAAAGAGAAAATCTGATGGCCTATCGTTTTAGCTGGCAGACCTATGGTGTCATCTGCACACTCATCATTCTGGGTGGACTGGGTTTCCCCGTTTTGATGAATCTTTTTGAAATGGTTTATACGCGATTGAACATCGTCATGAACAAAGCGCCGGCCGGGGATATTTCCAAAATCCGTCTGGGATTCCACAGCCGGATCGTTCTCTGCACAACCGGAGCGTTGCTAGTCGGAGGATTTCTGGCCTTGGCGTTCATGGAATATTTCCGGCCGGATCGCGCTGAGGTCTTTTCCCCGGCGAATCTGATGGACTGCTGGTTTAATTCTGTTACCGCACGGACCGCCGGCTTTAATACCGTCGATATCAAAGGTCTTGGCGCCGGGGCCAAACTGATTTTGATTTTTCTGATGGTGGTCGGGGGCTCACCCAGTTCCACCGCCGGTGGAATTAAAACCACCGGTCTGGCAATCATGGTCCTTATGATTGTCGCCACCATGCGGCGACGCGAACAGGTTCATCTGTTTCATCGCACCATTTCCGCCATGACCATCCGAAGGGCCGCGACGCTGATTCTGCTGTATGGCCTTCTGCTGGGCATTATCGCGCTGTTGCTTACTATCACAGAACACAGTTCCGGCCGGGACCTCCTTGATTTGCTCTTTGAATCCGCCTCGGCGCTGGGGACGGTTGGTCTTTCGACCGGTGTAACTGGGCATTTGACGACAGCCGGGAAATGGGTTATCATTCTGGCCATGCTGGTGGGGCGGCTGGGACCGTTGAGTCTCCTTACCGCCTTGTCCTTTAATGTGAATCCCGCACGCTACGAGTATCCGCGGGGTACGATAGTCATTGGGTAAACAGGAGTATTGCCGATGCGACGTTTTGCCGTGATTGGTCTGGGGCGTTTTGGAAGCCAGCTGGCCCGAGCGCTGACCCGCGCCGGCGCGGAAGTCATCGCCATTGACAAAGATCGAAAAATCGTCGATCAGATCGGCGATCAGGTCACCGTCGCCGTACGCCTCGATAGCACCGAAGAAGATGCGCTGCTCGCCCAGGGCATCGACAAGGTGGATGCCGCCATCATCGGCATTGGACAGGATTTTGAATCCAATATTCTCACCACCGTGCTTCTCAAATCCATCGGCGTGAAATATATCTGCGCCCGCGCCGAACGCCAGACCCACGGCCGAATTCTCAAACGCATCGGTGCCGATGAAATCATTTTTCCCGAAGATGAAAGCGCCATGCGATGGGCCTTTAAACTCACCGCCCCTCAGATCAGCGACAAACTCGAATTCGCTCCCGGATTCGGCCTGGCCCAGTACCATGCGCCGGCCAGCTTTCACGGCAAGCTCCTCCGCGATTTGCAGCTTCGAAACAAATACAACGTCAACCTCATTGCCGTCAAACGCGGACAAAACCTCCCGCAATCGGAAAAAGCCCAGGATCAGCAGATTATCAATGTCCCGCTTCCGGAGACCGCTATTTACGAAGGCGATCTACTCTGGCTGGTCGGCTCCGATGAAGACCTCGCCCATCTGCCGGAAAAATAACCTTTGAAGCGGGAGGGGGGAAGGTGGCCTCCCATGGCACAGACCATTCCGGGTACCGTTTCAGCCGAAAGCCGAACGAAACGGACATTTCTGAAAAATCCTGTTGTTCCCTGGACAGCGTTTTTGTTTTGCCTGATGGGGATTCAGATATGTCGCGCCGGGGACGTTGCGATTGTTTGCCTGCCAAGCGGCGAATGCGAAAGTCTTGCCGCACGGGAATTGAAAAAATCCCTCGAATCCATGTTTGTCGGGGAACATGTTGCAGTTTCCTCCTCTCTTCCCGACACCGGCCGCACCATCCTGCTGGGGATCGTACGGAACAATCCCCGCTTGTCCGCTCTGCTCACCGGCAACATTCCCGCTTCCCCGGAAAGTTTTACGATTCAGACGAAAAAAGAGAGGAACCGGGAACTGATTCTCATTGCCGGCGTGGATGAATGGGGACTGTTTTATGGTGTCTATCGATTTCTGGAACAGCTCGGCGCCGGATTTTATCTGTCCCAGGATATTCTTCCCCGCCGGGATACGGAGTTGATTTTCCGCGACTGGAATCTACGGGATGAACCCCTCGTCCGGGACCGGATTGTCATGAACTGGCATAATTTTCTCAGCAGCTGCTCCGCATGGAACCTTTCCGACTGGCAGCGATGGATCGATCAGTCGCAAAAACAGGGTTACAACGGCATCATGATTCACCTCTACGGCAACAACCCTATTTTCCGCTTTTCCTTCCGGGGAGAAGAAAAACCGCTGGGCTATTTAACCACCACCGTCAAAGGCCGCGACTGGTCCACGCAGCATGTGCTGGATGTCCGGCGTATGTGGGGCGGATTTGCCTTTGACAAACCGGTCTTTGGCTCCGATGCCGCGATGGTTTCTGATGAATCCCGTGCGGACGCCGCCGTTCATCTGATGTCCGATGTCTTTTCGTACGCCGGCCGGAGAGCCATGAATATTAATCTGGCGATCGACGTCGATACCGAGCCGGCCAATCCGCAAAATCTGATTTTGAAGCTTGATCCGGCGGATCGTTTTGCCGTCCAGGCCAAAAAAATCCCATGGATGAATCAGACCGGCGGAACCTTCTGGCTCGCCAATCCCGATACCCCCGGGGGGTATGCTTTCTATCTCGCCCAGGTCCAGGCTTTGCTCCGTGATTATCCCCAGCTCAGAGGCCTGGTCCTGTGGTTCCGACAGCAGGATACGCCCTGGGTCGGTATGAAAGCCGGGGAAATGCCTCTCGATTGGCAGTCGCAGGTACGGGAGGCAAGCCAGAACAAACCAGTCCTTGCCAAGATGTGGAAACCGCATAACAGCTTTGCCCTGAGCCGGATTGCCGCCGCCTTCCGGCGGGCGATGAACGATCTGGGCCGTTCCGATATTTCGCTTTCGATGGGTTCCTGGAAATTTGACTTTTTGGATGGCTGCGACGCCTTTTTGCCGCCCCATATTCCTTTGATAGGTCTGGATTCGGAAATCCTGAAAGACCGCTCTATCTTGTCGGACTCCGCCGCACGGGAAAAAATCGCCCGCATTGCCGAACACCGGCCCGGCATTCCTTTTTTCTGGGCCCATCACGATGACGGCGCCTATCTTGGAAGACCCTATGTTCCGCCGAATCATTTCACCGACCGCCTGAACGAAATGTCCGCCCGAGGCTTTGGAATCATCCACTGGACCACCCGCCCGCTGGATTTATACTTTAAAAGTCTTTCCCGGCAGGTCTGGCTTTCCACACGCAATGAACCGCTCCCGGAAACCTGCAATCAGATGGCAGAGCATTTTTTCGGCTCCGCCTGCCGCTCTCCCATGGGAAGCTATTTGCAGAACTGGATTACCGAAGGCCCGATTCTTGCCCGCGAAACCTCCGTCCAGTTCATTGACAAAAAACTCACGGACGAGGCGATAGAGAAGATAATCCATGGCTGTAAAACACGTCTTGAAGACCTTGGCTCCATCCAATCCTGCCTGACTGGCGACCCGCGGCCGCAGCGAGATTTCCGGTATTTTCAAGGTCTGGAACAATCGATTCAGGATATTTGCCATCATGAGGAAATGCTTCGTCGTGCCAAAGCCCTTCAAAAAGAAGGAAAGCCCGCCGAGGCGATTTCCATGATGCGGAAATGCCATGAAGGCGAAGTAATCGAACGATTCGCCAAAACCTGCGTTGATGCCGGAATCACACCCGGCGAACAGGGATTGATCGTTTCCATGAATCTCCGCTGGCTGCCTCATTTTGTCCGTCTCCGCCAGTCCCTGGGAATGGAACCGGTACGCTTCCGCTTTGCCCCCACCTCCCATGAGCCGCTGGCCCTGGCGAGGGGCGTTTTTACCTTTTTCTTCGATGAACATCGCAATCTTTGGGAATGCCTGGGCTCACAGGAAACCGGTTTGCCTGTTCACCAGTTCCCTTGCGAGGAGTCTCCGTCCTTCTCCGGCTCCGCAGGTCCCTATCTCTCTGTTATCTCCAGCGGAATTCGCTGCGAAAAAGAATTTACTCTTCCCCTCAAGCCGATCCTCGATCCCGGGCGAATGGAAGATCCGGATGATCTGGAACCTCTACAATTTCCCGCCGGAAAATACCGGCTGACCCTAATTTTTCGAAATTCAGATTCGAAAAGCCCCTGTAAAGAAGTTCTGGAACTGAAAATTTCCCCCCCAATGGATCGGCGAAATCCCTGTCGAATGGAACTTGCTCAGAACGAGGATATTTCCATGTTCGAATTACCTGTGGAACTGCCGTTGGAAGAAATTGCTTCCGTAGCATTCCGCCCGCTGTCCGGCACGCCGATCCTTTGTGCCGCGATTCTATGGGCTCCATAAGGGCACTTTTACATGGGATTGGGTGGTTTTCACGGATTCAGAAGAGTTTTTTCCATTCTGGCATGCATTCAACAACAGCAAGGCTGCCCACGCTGGACAAAAAAGGCCGCTAAATACCAAAGGATACCCTGGGGATGTTGGAATCCGGATTGCCAGGAAATTTACTTGTTTTTATAAAAACAAGAGGATACCATAAAATTCTTTGTATATAGTGATGTAATTATGGTAACTTATTTTGAGACAGGAGCTTATAGTGATGGGTCAGTATCGTGATCTGGATCGGAAGGTCAACAAGTTGGGCAAGCAGATTATTGAGATGTGCACGGCGGCGGGCAGCGGGCATCCCTCCAGCGCGCTGTCGCTGGTGCATTTGACGGCGGCGTTGATGTATCGGGTCATGCGGTATGATCCGAAAAATCCATGGAATACGGCGGCGGACCGTCTGGTCTTGTCGGAAGGCCATGCGGTGCCTGTGATTTATGCGGCGTACTGCGATCTGGGCGGGGTAGGCGGAACGAAAGAGAAGCCGGTTACGCTGAAGTTCGAGGATTGTCTGACACTTCGGGAAAATAACAGCATTCTGGACGGCCATCCCAATCCGGCCGAAGGGATGCCTTTCTTTGATGCGGCGACGGGTTCGCTGGGGCAGGGGCTTTCCGTGGCGGCGGGTCTGGCCAATGCGGCGAAGCTGGACGGATCGGACAAGATGATTTATGTCCTGATCGGTGACGGAGAAAGCCGGGAAGGGCAAATCTGGGAAGCCGTGGATTATCTGGTGGATCACAAGCTGGCCAATGTCCGGATGATTTTCAACTGCAACGGGCAGGGACAGAGCGATTATGTATCGCCCCAACAGTCGGCCAAAGCGCTGGAAACGAAGCTCAAGGCCTATAACTGCGAGGTTCTGGTAATCGACGGACACAACTGGGACGAGATCTTCCCCGCGCTGACTGCCAAGGCAAACGAGAAACCGATTGCGATCATCGCCAGGACGGCCAAGGGCTGGGGAAGCAAGGAACTGCAAAGCAAGAATTATCATGGCAAGCCGCTTTCGAACGATCAGGTTTCCCAGGCGCTGTCGGATCTGGATGAAATCGCCGCCAAACAGGGTGTGAAGGATATGGCCGATCCGGTTCTGAGCGTAACGGCGCCGGCGGGCGGTAAAGCCTCCGTTGGCTGCGGGTGCTGCTGCGGCGGGACCCGGACGATTTCGGCGGGAAGCTTCAGCCAGGCGATGAAAGACTACGGATTGTCATCGGCGCTGGAAAAAAAGAAACTGGCGACGCGGCGGGTCTATGGCGTGGCGCTGGCGGCGATGGGGCAGTCGAACGAAGATATTGTGGCGCTGGACGGGGACGTGCAGGGATCGACTTTCGCGGATATTTTCGCGAAGAAGTACCCCAAACGGTATTTCGAAGCCCGTATTGCCGAGCAGAACATGATTTCCGCGGCGGCGGGTTTGGCGGCGGCGGGCAAAATCCCGTTCGCATCCACCTTTGCGAAGTTTTTCGTGCGGGCCTATGACCAGATTGAAATGGCCGTGATTTCGAACGCAAACATTAAGCTGTGCGGATCGCATTCCGGCGTATCACTGGCGGCGGACGGGCCCAGCCAGATGGGGCTGTGCGATCTGGCGTTCATGCGGTCCTTCGCGCGGTCATTCAACGTGAAGGGCGAGCCGGCGATCCGGATTTTCCAGCCTTCCGATGCGGTCAGCGCGTTCAAACTGACGGAACTGATGGCGAATTTGAAGGGGATGTGCTATATGCGGACCCATCGGCCCGACGTGGCGTTTTTATACGATGAAAGCGAGACATTCACGGTGGGGGGATTCAAAACGATATGCGAAGGGAAGGATCTGACGATTGTATCAAGCGGATACATGGTCCACGTGGCCAAGGCGGCCTTGGACCTCCTGAAGAAGAGCGGCCTGTCGGCGACCCTGATCGACGCCTATTCGATGCCTCTCCAGACAGAGGGAATCCTGGCGGCTGCGGAGAAAACCAACGGGAAAATCCTCGTGGTGGAAGACAATTACATCGGCGGATTCGTGGATGAAATTACCCTGGCGGCCGTGGCCGGCAAGAGCAAGATCCGTGTGCAGCCGCTGTATGTGAAGAAGGTGCCCAAGAGCGCTAAAACGCCGGAAGAGATTTTGCAGCAGGTCAAGCTCACGCCGGAAGATATTGTGTCGGGCGCGGGACAACTGGCAAAGGCATGATATCCGGTCCATCGACAAACAGGATAAAACCGCGGTCTTTCGGGGCCGCGGTTTTTTATTTTATGGGAAAAGACGGTGTCCGAAACGGGGAATCAAGAATATAATGTAAGAGAGGTTTTGGTGCACGATATGGCGGAAACGAAGAACAAAATGTACTGTTACGAGTATCCGATGCCGGCGGTGACGGTGGATATGGTGATTTTCGGGTGGGACGGCCAGTCGCTTCGGGTGCTTTTGATTCGCCGGGGAAACGAGCCGTTTGCGGGTTGCTGGGCGGTGCCGGGCGGATTTATCGAGATTGAGGAAGAGCTGGACGCGGCGGCCAGGCGGGAATTATGGGAAGAGACGGGCATGAAGAATGTGGAAATGGAACCGTTTGGCTGTTTTGGGACGCCGGGGCGGGATCCGCGGGGGAGGACCGTGGCTCAGGCGTATGTGGCGCTGGTGCGGAAAGAGCGGATGAGCGATGCAGCAGCCGGGGATGACGCGGCGGAAACACGCTGGTTTGAGCTGGACCAATTGCCATCGCTGGCGTTCGACCATGAGGCGGTTCTTTCGGGGGCGGTGGAGGCGGCGAAGGAAAAATCGCTGCGCGGGGCGTTTGCTCTGCACGGGCTGGCGGAGGAATTTTCAATGGAAGAATTGCGGCGTTTGTACGGGGCAATCTGGGGACGGACGGTAAATGCCGAATCATTTGCGATTTGGATAGGGAAACAGAATATTTTGGAGAAGGTCATATCGAGGGATGGATTTTACCGCTGGAATGGCCGGAAGAGGATGGCAATTCCTTTTGAAATGACATGAGAAAAGGATGTGATCAGATATGTTTCAGATCCCTTTGCCAACACGATATACGGAGATGACTTCGAACGAGGCGGCATCGCTGATCGCGGAGAGGAAGAAGCAGCTTGCCGGAAGAGCCGTGCTGCTGGGACATCATTATCAGCGGGATGAGATTATCCGGTTTGCGGATTTTACCGGCGACAGTCTGGAACTGAGCCGGATGGCGGCAAAGCAGCAGGCCGAATATATTATCTTCTGCGGAGTACATTTCATGGCGGAGTCGGCCGATATCCTGACCGGGGAGCGGCAGAAGGTGATTTTGCCCGATATGACGGCCGGATGCAGCATGGCGGACATGGCGGATATCGAGCAGGTGCGGGAGTGCTGGGAGAACCTGAGGGCGAGGCTGCTCAATTCCGAGCGGATTGTGCCGGTATGTTATGTAAACAGTACGGCGGCGATCAAGGCGTTTTGTGGGGAGCAGGGCGGACTGTGCTGCACGTCGAGCAACTGCCGGATGGTGCTGGAATCGCTGTATCGAAAGCGGCAGGATGCCGTGGTATTGTTCTTGCCGGACGAGCATTTGGGGCGGAATACCGGCTGGGCGATGGGGTTTCATCTGGATCAGATGCCGGTGTGGGATCCCTTTGCGGCGGACGGCGGGACCGATGGGGCTTCGCTTGAAAAAGCAGCCATGGTGCTTTGGAAGGGATTTTGCTCGGTCCATCAGGAATTTACAGTGAATCAGATTCAAGAGGCCCGGTGTGAGAATCCAAACATTCAGATTATGGTTCATCCGGAATGCTGTTTTGAAGTAGCCCGGGCGGCGGATTACGTGGGGAGCACCTCGCAGATTTTACAGCGGGTCCGGTCGGCAGAAACCGGATCGTCGTGGGCGCTGGGGACCGAGATTAATCTGGTGAATCGTCTGGCGGCGGAGATGGCCGTCCGGGGAGTGGCGGTGCGGTGTTTGAGCTCGACGGTGTGTCTGTGCGAAACAATGTACCGGATCGATCTGGCGCATTTGGCGTGGGTGATGGACGGCATTGCCGCGCATATTCAGAATCCGTCGGAAAACAAGCTTTATAACCAGGTGGTTGTGGATCCTCAAATCAGGGCAAAGGCGCGGATTGCGCTCGAGAAAATGCTGACGATTGCCAATCCCATGCCCGATGGCGGAAAAGCATGAATCGTTATTGGGTGAATAGTCTTATTCTGGTAGGCGGTCTGATTGTAGCCGGATGCGGATCCCCCGCGGGGCAGTTGGGGTCGCGGGCGAATGCCGCTTCGGCAAATGCGGGGAACAATACGGATCAAATGCTTCGGGCCTTGCCTCTGGTAAAGCAGGTAGATCCGTGGTCGGCGCCGGAGGAGGTGGTTTCGGCGGGTGGGGTCCCGGGACGAAAAATGACCACCACCCATTATGAGATTTATACAACACTGACCGATCCGCTTATTTTACGAAAGGTGCCGCTCTTTATGGAGTCGGCGCGGCGGGCGTATGGGCAGACCGTGGCTTATAACGGGGCTTCGGAAAAGAAGCATGTCATTTATTTGTTCGGGTCCCGGGCGGAATGGGAGGCGTTTACACGGATATGGGCGGGACGGCAGGCGGAGAGCTATCTGAAAATTCAGGCCGGGGCCTATTACCTGAATAAAGCATGCGTGGCGTACCATCTGGGGCGGACGTGGAATT
This sequence comes from uncultured Pirellulales bacterium, assembly GCA_964582655.1. Classification (GTDB taxonomy): domain Bacteria; phylum Planctomycetota; class Phycisphaerae; order Sedimentisphaerales; family SM23-30; genus CAZOTP01. Next base: position 21,782 of record CAZOTP010000011.1, read on the forward strand.
TTTCCATTCTGGCGCATGAGGGATGGCATCAGTTTTCGCACGAAACGTTTGCGTACCGGCTGCCGGCGTGGATGGATGAGGGGATGGCGACGAATTTCGAGATGTTTCGGTGGGAGAAGGACCGGGTGGTGTTTGAGCCTTCGAAAAACGGATCAAGACTCCAGGCGCTGCGAATAGCGCTGGCAAATCCGGATCGTTTGATTCCGCTGAATGAGCTGATTCAACTGGATCCGGGGCGGGTGCTGCATCGGTCAGGCTATGCCTCGGCGGATCTGGAGCCGGGGGAATCGCCTGTCGCGGTATATTATTCCCAGATTTACGCCCTGATTCGTTTTTTGCGCGAGGAGCACTACGGGCGCTACTATCGCCCGTTCCAGCAGATGCTGTATCAGGGATTTATGGGACAATGGAATCTGCCGGAAGTGCTGATCGCCGAAACGCGGGCGCAGGAGGGAAATCCCACCCGGCTGTGGAACGCACAAGTCGGAATGCTGATTTTTCAGATGTATATGAAACAATCGCCCGAAAAACTAGAAGCGGAATTTCTTCAGTTCTGCCGGAAGATTACATATGGCGTATCGTTCCAAAAACAATAATGCCGGGGGCATGAAAGGAAAAATGATGGATGTCATGGAAGCGATTCGGTTTCGTCGAAGCGTTCGGTCGTTTGATTCGCGTCCGATTCCGGAACCGGTTCTGGAAAGGCTGCTGGACAGTCTCCGTTGGGCGCCATCGGCGTGCAATAATCAGCCCTGGAAATTCGTACTGGTGACGGAACCGGATCTCCGACGCGAACTGGCTGTCATCAGCCGCAAGCAGATGTGGATGGCCGAAGCGCCGATGATTGTCGTGGCGTGCGGCTATCCCGGCAAGGCGTATGCCAAGATGGGAGGATATGGCAGCAGCGTGGATATCGATCTGGCGATCGCCCTGGATCATTTGTCTCTGGCGGCCGCCGCGGAAGGGATAGGCACTTGCTGGATCGGGGCCTTTGATGAAACGGCGGTGAAGGTGCTGCTGGGCGTTCCGGGTGAGGCGAAGGTGATTGCGATGATGCCGGTGGGGTATCCGAAGACCGCGGATCTGCTGCAGGCGGCGGCCGAGTCGAGGCGGAAGCGAATGGTGGAAATTGCAGTTTGGAATCGATGGTCGTGATTCAAGAAAGGATTTGCGAATGAACCGTAAGGGTAAACTGGAAGCGGAGATCAGCGAGGCTGTAATCCGGTTTGAACGAGAATTTATGGGCCGGGGACCGGAGGAAACCAAGACGTACATTATCGATGACATGGTGCTGGTCCGCTTGCAGAGGGTTCTAATCCCGGCGGAACATCAACTTGTCCGTTCTGCTGATCCATCTCGCGGGCGAGACCTGATTAAACAGGTCCGTTCCGAATTGATTGAAAAGGGTCGTCCGCTGCTGGATGCGGTGATCAGTTCCCTGACAGGGCGGAAAGTCAAGAGTCTGCACACCGACATCAGTACTACGACCGGCGAGCGGATTATACTCTTCACCCTGGATATGCCCGTAGAGGTGGTTTGAAATATTCGAAAAATATTCAAAACATTTCAATAGACAAATACGCTGCACTGAGGTATAAATTAAACAGTAAGGCAGATTTTGCAAGGGGCCTCTCGGTCTGTTGCGGAATAGGTCACTTCCGGCGGAAACACAAACCGTTTTTTTACGTTCAAATTTAGCAGGTTCAAGTCGGCTCGATCTCGATTGCGGGAGCGAGGTCCGAAGTGGGCCAAACAAGGTCGCAATGTTGTATGGCGGCTTTGTTTGGCCATTTTGTTGCGCCTTATATAACAAGGAGTTATGAATGCCATTTAAAACTCTGATCGAGTTGGGCAAGCAGATGGTGATGCACACCGATAGCCAAATTTGTGGTTCAACTGCAGAACTGGTCGGTAGCGCCGCTTTTGAAAAAGTCGTCAAGCTGTATGTCCGAAGCCTTCGTGCCCAGGATTCGCCATTGCTGGAAGTGATCGAACCGGATGACGACGGGACAGGGCTAACAGCCCTGTTTCGAGCTTTGGCAGAGAGTCCTCTGGATCAAATCAGTCGGATTGTGCCGGGAACATCACGGTATCTGTCCCATCGAGCTGCGCTTCACCGGCTCATTGAAGAATTATACGATTTTTGGCGACGCTTCGATCGGTTCATGATATGCCACTCGGAACGGGGAACAAGCAGTGAGGATCTTCGCCCCTATCGCACATTTAATGCGACACTGGAAAAACTGACCCATCTGATTCGGGCGGTATACCGCGACATGTGTGAGAACGTAACCGATGACCATCCGCGGGTGTTTCGTCAGGTGGCGGCAGGCTGCCAGGTCGGACTGATCGCAGTACAGAAGGATTGGCCTGTGCCAGGCGGATATGAGGCTCTTCGTTCGCTGCCGTTTATTCGTCAGGTTCTGATCAATCCGCCATTGATTATTGATCCTCCGACGAATACCCGAACGGGTCAATTTCAGCGCGTCAGCAAAAATCCGCTCGAAGGAATGTCGCTGCAGCCGGGCGAGTGGCTGTGCTATCCGGCACGCGTAGGTCCCTTGGTTTTGTTCCTCTACTTCCACCAGCGTTTCATATCGCTGGGTTCGTCGCTGGCGAATCTTTTCGAACTGGCGGATGATCAACAGGTTGCCGCTGGTCCGGATGCGATCTATCTGTACGGAGCCCCGGCGGAGTCGCTGGCTCAATTCGGATCTTTGCCGACAGTGTTCTTTGATGACCAGAGGAATAATTTGCTGGTGGCGGCCGTTCCGGGCGAAGATCGCTTCGGATACTTTGGATACTTGAAAAAAATGGCACTGACGCTGCACAATATCGTGATGATGAAACGGGGACGAATGCCCTACCATGGAGCGATGGTGCGTATTCATCTGAAAGACGGCGCCGCAGCGACCCTGCTGCTGATTGGAGATACGGCGGCGGGCAAATCGGAAACCCTGGAGGCGTTCCGTGTTCTGGGAAGCGAGTATCTGCGTGATTTACGCGTCATCGCGGATGATATGGGATCACTGGAGGTTGCCGCGGATGGGCGCGTTCTTGGGTATGGGACGGAGATCGGTGCGTTTATTCGGCTCGATGATCTTCAGCAGGGGTATGCTTTCGGACAGATCGACCGGGCTATTATCATGAGTCCACAGAAAGTGAATGCGCGGGTTGTTCTTCCCATTACCACGATGGAAGAGGTTTTGCAGGGATGGCCCGTGGATTTTCTGCTCTATGCGAATAACTATGAACAGATTGACGACGAGCACCCGATTCTGGAACGCATTGCCAATACGGAACAGGCGCTGGATGTGTTTCGTCAAGGCGCCGCGATGGCAAAGGGGACGACTAGTGCGACGGGATTAGTACACAGTTATTTTGCGAATATTTTTGGGCCGCCTCAGTATAAAACGACGCACGAGGAGTTGGCCAAAAAAACGTTCGAGGCGGCAAGCAACTCTGGCGTCTATATCGGTCAGCTTCGGACCCGTCTGGGGGTGCCTGGTTACGAGACGATCGGTCCGCAGGAGGCGGCAAAGTCCTTGTTCGATCTTATTTCATCCCCCTCATTCAGAAGGAGTCAATCTTTATGATTGGTTGCCATCTTGGAAAACAGTTTCAGGTAACGGTAGCCGGAGGGTCCTATCAAGAGGGTCTGACGGCGGTCTTGCAGGGCGTCCGGCCCGGCCTGTCGCTGACGGAACAGGAGATTTACGGAGATCTCCTCCTGCGAAAGCCCGGCGCCGATGAGCTGTCCTCGCCCCGCAAGGAGCCGGACCTGCCCATCCTTTATACGGGGCTCAACGCCGCCGACACGGTCGAAAACGCCGGAAACAAGAACCTGACCAACGGAACCCCGCTGACGATTCTCATTCCGAACCTGGACCGGCATTTCATCCACATCAAGCAGTATCAGGATACCAACCGCACGCCCCGGCCCGGCCACGCCTCCTACGCGTCCTTCATCAAGTACGGGCCCTGCGACGATGCCATCGGGGCGGGCATCTTCAGCGGCCGCTATACCTCCACCATTGTCGCCGCCGGCTATGTCGCCAAGAAAATCCTGAAGGAGCACGGGATCGAGGTCTTCTCCTATATCCGCGAGATGGCCGGCGTTCGCTGCCCCGACATGGATCACAAAAAAATTCTGCAATCCACCGTCGCCTTTAAGAAAATGCGCCACGATCTGGACCCGTTTTATCAGCAGATTTACGTCAGCGGGCGGGTGAATATGGAAATGCGGTTCCTGGAAAAAGCCCGGGTCTTCGCCGAAATCGAAAAGCAGATCGATGAAATCCGGGCCAATGCCCCGACGATGTCCCGGCAGGAAATCCGGGAAAAATACGGCGTGCACGACGTCGTCAATTGCCCCGACCTGGCCGTTGCCCAGGAGATGCTCGAAGCCTGCAACCGCATTACCAAAACCGGCGATTCCTCCGGCGGCGTGGTCGAAGTGATTGCCACCGGCGTGCCGGCGGGGCTGGGCGAGCCGGTGTTTTACAAGCTCGATGCCGAACTGGGCCGCATGCTCGGCATCGGCGCCGTCAAGGGCGTCGAGGTCGGCGCGGGATTTGCCGTCAAGGATATGACCGGCATTCAGTCCAACGACGCCATGCACAGCGAGAACGGCAAGGTCCTGTTCGATTCCAACAACGCCGGCGGCATTACAGGCGGCCTGGCCACCGGGCAGGATATCGTCGTGCGCCTGGCGGTGAAGCCCACTCCCACGATCGACAAGCCCCAGCACACGATCGACAAATATACGCTGGAAAACAAGAAACTTGCCGCGATCACCCGCCGCGACCCCACCATCGCCGGCCGCATCTGGCC
>CAZOTP010000012.1:0-2164 GCA_964582655.1 uncultured Pirellulales bacterium
AGTATTCGCCGATGAAAAACTGGCCTTTGTAGGTGCGGTTTTTCCCCTGGGTCCAGCCGAGGAATTTGCCGGCGAGGTGAGAGTTGATTTCGCGGCACCGGGGGTCGGAGAGGGGGTGAGCGTAGCAGCGTTCGATGGGGTAAAAGGTCATGATGAGGTTGTCGTAGTCGAAGTCGTCGGGGAGAGATTTGGTTGGTGGGGTGAGGGTTTCGAGGTAGGCGAGGGAGACGAGCTGGACGGGCCGTTTGAGTCGGTTTTCCTGACGGGCATTCTTGATTTCTCGGAGGACACGGTCGAGGACGGAGAAGAGACGGTCGGAGCAGTTGCCCTGATTCTGGCAGTTTTGGCACTGGCACCATTTGCCGACATCAAGCATCCAGAAATCGACCAGATCGGCATGGCGGTAGTCGCCTTCGATAAGGGAGCGGACGAGGTTTTTGGCCAGCTCGGAGGCGGCGTCTTTATTGCTGGTGCAGAAATTGTCGCCAAATTCCGGTCCGATGCGGTCGGATCGTTTGCCATCCTGGAGGCTGTACCATTCGGGGTGGGCTTCGAAATAACTGAGGATGCCATCGGCGTTTGCATCGCCTTGATAGAGGCCGCTGGGGGGATAAGGGTCTGTGGGGTTGGTTTGGTCGGCTGCGAATTGGGGGTGGTCATAGGGATAGGGGGCCTGAGGGCTGAGAAAATCATTCTGGATGACATGCCAGCCCTGGGAGAGTTTCATGCCGAGTTTTTTGAGGAATGGGACATCGGGTTCCAGAGCGGTCCAGTAATTCAAGCGGTTTCGAGCCATCCAGAGGAAGAAATCGCGGTGGCCTCGGGCTTCGAAGACCCAGAAGCCTCGAGTCAGAAAGTCTGGATTTTCAAGGACTTGGAGTTTTTTAGGAAGGATTGAGGGATTGGCGGGTGCGGCCATGCCGTGGACGGGGATAGTATAGGATTCAGAGAGGGTAACATATTCTTTTGGGGAATCGGGGGATTTTTTCTGGATGTAGTAGGGGAGTTGGACGGTTTGTCCGGCGTTTGGATCGACCGGATCTCCCAAGCCATAGAAGCGGATTCCCAGGCGGTCGAGGTAGTCATAGACTCCGTAGAGGGTTCCCTGGCGGTCTTTGCCTTCAATGAGGGTGATGGTTTGGGAGCCTTTCCGCATGGTCCAGAGGCAGTAGGATTGTTCGTTCTGGAGTTTTTGACGGAGGGGATTTTTCTGTTTTGCGATGAGGGGATTGCTGACTGCGGAGCCTATCAGTATTACATCCCCAAGGGTGGGGATTGAATCGGCGTTCTGGAGGTGAATTTCCTGCTGCCGGAGGGTGGTGCAGAGGGGGAGGAAGCGGGCAAGTTCGGTGGCGGCGAAGGATTCGGTGCAGGCGCGGTCGTCGGCTGGGTTGTCATCCTGCCAGTGGACGTCGGATTCGCTCCGGGCGGCGGTTTCAATGGAGGGGAATGGTCCCGGATTGACGAGGATATGCACATCGGCGCGGGCGGAGGAAGAAAAGGCACCGAAAAAGGATATAAGCAACGCCATTTGAGGGATTTGGGTGCGAAAGGCTGTTTTTGGACGCATCGGCTCATCTCCTGCGGGGTTCGGGGAGCGATTTGTGCCGGCAAACCGGCCAACGGCTGTACATCGGCATGGTATCGGAAGGGAGGGGATGGAGCAATAGATAGGATGGGGTGGAATTTATGGGATTTTAATTTGACACATGGGGGGGGCAATCCGTAATATGCCCCATTTACCTCGCTGCGAACCTGCCTGATGGGTTTACGACAGGACTTGTTTTGGTAACGATGGTTTATTGAGATTTTCAATACAGGAGATACGAACGATGGCGAAACAGAAGATGGTGTATTTCTTCGGCGGCGGAAAAGCGGAAGGCAAGGCTTCGATGAAGGAGCTGCTGGGCGGCAAAGGAGCGAATCTGGCGGAGATGGCGAATATCGGCGTTCCGGTTCCCGCGGGATTTACCATTACGACGGATGTGTGCGTATATTTTTACAAGAATAAAAAGAGCTATCCGGCCGGACTGAAGGAAGACGTCCAGGCGGCTCTGGCGAAAGTGGAGAAGGTGATGGGCAAGAAGTTCGGGGATCCGAAGAACCCGCTTCTGGTTTCGGTTCGTTCGGGTGCGCGGAGAAGCATGCCGGGCATGATGGAGAC
>CAZOTP010000012.1:2174-25819 GCA_964582655.1 uncultured Pirellulales bacterium
GAACGTGGGCCTGACGAGCAAGACGATTCCGGGATTGATCGCGATCAGCGGGGACGAGCGGTTTGTGTATGACGCGTACCGCCGGCTGATCATGATGTACTCGGACGTGGTGATGGAGAAGGCGGAAGGGATCGAGCCGGCGGAAGATCAGGGGATTCGCCGGCAACTGGAGCATATCATGGCGGGGATGAAGAGCAAGAAGGGGTACAAGCAGGACACTGATCTGACGGCGGAGGACCTGAAGGAGCTGTGCAATCAGTTCAAAGTTCGGGTGAAAGAGGTTCTGGGCAAGAATTTCCCGGACGATGCACAGGATCAGCTCTGGGGCGGGATTCGGGCGGTGTTCGCATCGTGGAACGGCAAGCGGGCGGTGAGCTACCGGCGGATCGAAGGGATCCCGGATGAATGGGGCACGGCGGTGAATGTGCAGTCGATGGTGTTCGGGAACCTGGGCAACGATTCGGCGACGGGCGTGGCGTTTACGCGGAATCCGGGCAACGGCGAGAAAAAATTCTACGGCGAATACCTTGTGAACGCGCAGGGCGAAGACGTGGTGGCGGGGATTCGGACGCCGGCTCCGATCAACGCGGCGTCGCAGTCCGAGCACAACAAGGGCGAAGTGACGCTCGAGAAGGGCATGTCCAAGTGCTACAAAGAGCTGCACGCGATCCAGCTGAAGCTCGAGAAGCATTACAAGGACTTGCAGGACATCGAGTTGACGATTGAAAAAGGACGGCTGGTTATGCTGCAGTGCCGGGTGGGCAAGCGGAACGGTCCGGCGGCGGTTCGGATGGCGATGGACATGCTGAAGGAGAAGCTTATCACCAAGGAAGAAGCGGTGATGCGGGTGACACCGGCGCAGCTGGATGAGCTGCTGCACCCGATTATCGATCCGAAGGCGGAAGCGGCGACCAAGGCGATAGCCAAGGGTCTGCCGGCGGGTCCGGGCGGAGCGACGGGTCAGATTGTGTTCACGGCGAACGACGCGGTGGCGTGGGCGAAGCAGGGCAAGGACGTGATTCTGGTTCGGGAAGAGACGAATCCGGAGGACGTGGAAGGGATGCGAGCGGCGCAGGCGATTCTGACGGCGCGGGGCGGGATGACCAGCCACGCGGCGTTGGTGGCCCGCGGGTGGGGCAAGTGCTGCATCGTGGGATGCGCGGCGGTGCACGTGGAGCTGGCGAAGAAGGAGATGGTCATCGGCGGGAAGACGTTCAAGCAGGGCGACTGGATCACGCTGAACGGGACGAAAGGCAACGTGTATGACAGCCGGCTTCCGATGATGGACGCGGCGTCGGAGAACACGCTGCTGAACGGATTTTTGAAGATTTGCGACCAGGTCCGGACACTGGGCATTCGGACGAACGCGGATACGCCGGATGACGCGGCGAAAGCGAAGGCGTTCGGCGCGGAAGGCATCGGGTTGTTCCGGACGGAGCACATGTTCTACGGGAAGAATTCGGATGAGCCGCTGTTTTTGCTTCGGAAGATGATCATGTCCAAGACCGTGGAGGAGCGAGTGAAGGCGCTGGGCGAGCTGTTCCCGTTCGTGAAGCGGGACATCAAGCAGACGCTGGCGGCGATGGACAATCTGCCGGTGGTGATCCGGCTGCTGGATCCGCCTCTGCATGAGTTTGTGCCGCGGGACAAGGCCAAGCAGACCGAGCTTGCGAAAGAGCTGAACATCAGTGCCGCGGAGCTGGAGAAGCGAGCGGAGAACCTGCACGAGAGCAACCCGATGATGGGGCATCGCGGGGTTCGTCTGGGCGTGACGTATCCGGAGATCAGCGAGATGCAGATTCGGGCGATCTTCGAGGCGGCGGCGGAGCTGATGAAGGAAGGCAAGAAGCCGTATCCGGAGATCATGATTCCGGTGGTGTGCGACGTGAATGAAATCAAGAACCAGTTCGAGCTGGCGAAGAAGGTCTATGCGGAAGTTCTGTCGAAGTACAAGATCAAGAAGATCAAGCACATGCTGGGCACGATGATCGAGATTCCGCGGGCGGCTCTGGTGGCCAACCAGATCGCCGAGTACGCGGAGTTCTTCTCGTTCGGCACGAACGACCTGACGCAGATGTCGTTCGGGTTCAGCCGTGACGATATCGGCGGATTCGTGCCGGACTATATCGCCAAGAAGATTCTTCCGGGCGATCCGTTCCAGAGCATCGACCAGACCGGCGTGGGCGAACTGATCCAGATGGGGATCACCCGCGGGCGCAAGACGAACAAGGCGCTGGAAGTGGGGATTTGCGGCGAGCACGGCGGCGATCCGGCGAGCATCGAGTTCTGCCACAGGGCGGGCATGAATTACGTATCGTGCTCTCCGTTCCGTGTACCGATCGCGCGTCTGGCGGCGGCGCAGGCGGCGCTGGCGAAGAAGAAGTAATTGCGAGAGCAAAATAACCAGCGGGCGCGACCCGTCCGCTTTGGAGATAAGCTCCCGGCAACCCGCCGGGAGCTTTTTTTTCGGCGTGTGGAAGTCCGCCTTACGCAATATATTTTCCCGTATGGAGTATTGCCATCGCCGGCGTCCTTCGGTATAGTGAACCCGGTACTACCGGCCACAGCGAAATTCTGGAGGACCTGACGGACGGCCATGGCGATTCAGGCGGTCATCTTCGATCTGGGCGAAACTCTGCTGAGTTACGGGGACGTGGATGTGAACGACATGTTCCGCCAGGGGGCGAGGCTGACGTATGATTTTCTGCGGGGGATCGCCGGAGAGGGGACGGGGCTTCCGAGCTTCGAGCGTTATTACCGCCGCCACATTTTTACGATTCGTCTGCGGTACTTGTGGTCCAACCTTGTGGACCGGGAGTTCGAGTGCCTTTCTCTGCTGCATCGCAAGGCCAAGATGATGGGGATCCTGCTGACCCCGGCGCAACTGCAGGAGCTGGCGTGGCTGTGGTACCAGCCGCTGGGACAGTCGGCAAGCTGGGAAGCGGACATCGCCCAGACGCTTCAGAGGCTGGGGGATATGCGTTTGAAGCTTGGGATTCTTTCGAATACGTTTCTGCCGGGGGCGGTTCTGGACCGGCAACTGGAGCAGATCGGGATCCTGAAATTTTTTCCGGTCCGCATTTATTCCTGCGATACGGTTTTTCGCAAGCCCAGCGGACGGATTTACCAGACCGCGCTGCAGAGGCTGGCGGTTCCGGCGCATGCGGCGGTGATGGTGGGGGACAAGCTTCGGGAAGACATTCGCGGGAGCCGAAAATCCGGATTGCGGGCGGTGTGGAAGCGGACGCGGCAGAACCAACACCGGATCGGCGCGCCTGACGTGCCTCAGATTCACGCGATATCGGAACTGCCGGACCTGATTCAAACGTGGAATGCCGATTCCGCAGCGGGGGACTAAAGCGATGGCGGTGCAATTCATTCTCGGTCGAAGCGGGGCGGGAAAGACGCATTTCTGCCTGGAGCAGATTCGCGGGGAGCTGCTTGCCCGTCCGGACGGGGCGCCGCTGCTTTTTCTGGTGCCCGATCAGGCGACGTTTCAGATGGAACAGGCCCTGCTGGCGGACGGGAGACTGGCGGGATTCCACCGGGCCCATATTCTCAGTTTTTCCCGACTGGCACGGACGATTTTGCAGGAAGTCGGTTCGCCGGGGCATCCGGTTCTGAGCGAATCGGCGCGGCAGATGATATTGGCGCGGATTCTTCAGGAGGAGCAGGAGAATCTGAAGATTTTCCGAAGCCTCGCATCCCGGATGGGGTTTGTGGAGCAGATCAGCCGGATGATTCGGGAACTGAAACAGTATCGAAAGACCCCCGAAGACCTTGAGCGGCAATCGGCGGAGCTGGCCGAGTCATCCGATCCGGGGGGAGTTGTGCTGGCGAATCAACTGGCGGATCTGGCCCGGGTGTATGGAGCGTATCTGGAATCGATTTCGGACCGCTTTATCGATCCGGATGATTTTCTGGATCTGCTGGCCGGGGCAGCGCCGCGGAGCGGGTGGCGGGGCAGGGCGCGGCTGTGGATCGACGGGTTCGCGGGATTCACGCCCCAGCAGTATCATGCGCTGGCGTCGATCCTGGGAACGGTCCGGGAGGCGCAGATCAGTCTGTGTCTGGATCCGGCGGACGGGCAGTTTGCCATGGCCGAACAGAACGCGGATCCGGCCGCGCTGGATCCGATGAATTTGTTTTATCCGACGCTGCAAACGTATCAGAGGCTGTATCATGGCCTGCTCGGTGAAGGGCAGCGCATTGCCCCCGCTTTGCGGCTGCCGCCCGATCTTGCGGAGAACGGGACTCTGCCGCGTTATACCCACCCGATGCTGGGGGATCTGGAACTTCGGCTGGCCCGGCGGAATCGAACCGGGGATGTTACTTCGAAGCGTTCCGCGGAAAAACGATCCGAAGAGGCGGAGGGTTTGGGGGACGCATCGATCCCGGATGAGGGGCTGGTTGTGGTGGAGGCGCCGACGCGGCGGAAGGAGGTGGAAGCAGCGGCGCAGCAGATTGTGCGGCTGTGCCGGGAGAAACAGTACCGTTATCGCGATATCGCGGTGATTTTCCGGGATCTTTCCGATTACGCCGACCTGATTCAGGCGGTTTTTTCGGATTATGAAATTCCGTTTTTTCTGGATCAGCCCAGGCCGGCTCGGCATCATCCGCTGGCGGAGCTGATCCGCTCGGCGATGGAGATACTGCTGACGGGATTTCAGAATGAGCCGATTTTCCAGGCTTTGAAGACCAACCTGACCGCGATGGAAGATGAGGCGATCGATGCGCTGGAGAATTATGCCGTTTCGCGGGGGATTACGCCATCCCGGTGGCTCGAGCCGGCTGACTGGCCTGCGCCGAAACCGGCTTTGGCGGCGGACACTTTGGCGGAAGAGGAGGAAACCTCGGCTGAAGAGAGTTCGCCCCTATTCGGGGACATTGACGCATCCCGCCGCCGGGCGATGGCGCCGGTGGTTCATCTGATGCGGAATCTGTACGGCGACGCGTTCGATCTTTTCAAACCCATACCGGCGGAGAAGATCGTCTCGTCGCTGGTGGGGTATCTTGAAGAAAACCAGGCGCCGCAGCGGCTGGCGCAGTGGCATGAGCAGGCCCGGCAGGAAGGGGATCTGGACACGGCCCAGACCCACGCGGAGGTGTATGCGCGGATTCTTGAACTGCTGGATGAAATCGTGGAGATTTTCGGGGGGAAATCGCTGACGCTGGAATCGTTTGCGGAGATTTTCAATGCCTCGCTGGCGTCTCTGCATCTGGGGCTGATTCCGCCTTCGCTGGACCAGACGCTGGTGGGGTCCATCGAGCGGTCGCGTCATCCGCCGATCCGGGCGGCGCTGATTCTGGGCATTAACGAAGGCAAATTTCCGCATGTCGGCCGAGCGGACAGCCTGATTTCCGACGACCACCGGAATCTTTTGCAGCAGCGTGGATTCGAGCTGGCGCCCGTGCGGAGCCGGCAGCTTCTCCAGGAGCATTACCTGATGTATATCGCCGTGACGCGCGCCCATGAATTTCTCTGGATCAGCTATCCGATTTCCGATGAGCGGGGCCGGGAACTTCAGCCCTCTTCCATTGTGGATTCCCTCCGAAGCCTGTCCGGCGATATTCCATTCCGAGCGCTGCCGGATGAATCGCGGATTACGCCGGAGACGGTTACCCGCGGGCGGCAGTTGGGCCGTGCGCTGGCGCGGGAATTTTCGGGGCTTCGATATGGGACCGGCGTGGAGCCGGTCTGGGCGGGGCTGTACCGCTGGGCCAAGGGGCAGCATTGGGGGAACGGTCTGCTGCACGATGCGCTGGCGGGAGTGCGGTATGCGAATCGCGCCAGCCTGGATGAGGCGGTTGTTCGGCGAATGTTTCAGGGCGTTCTCCACAGCAGCATTTCGCGGCTGGAGCATTTCGCGGCGTGTCCGTTCCAGTATTTTTGCCGGCATATTCTGGGGATTCAAGCCCGGGAGCCGCTGCAGCTTGCGCCGGTCGATGTCGGCGGATTCTATCATGATGTTTTGCATCAACTGTATGTGCGGATGAAACAGGAAGATCTCACATGGCAGAGCGCGAGCCGGGAGATTCTCGAACAGTTCCTTCGGGAGATTTCCGAGGCGATTCTGGGGTCTTCGGAGCTTCAGGACAAACTCCGGGACAATCCCCGACGGCAGTATCACATGCTTCGGGCCCGCGATCAGCTGATTCGATTCTGCCTTCATCTCCAGCAGCTCGCGCAAGCGGGTCGATTCACCCAAACCGGCGCGGAAGCGGAATTCGGGCCTCATCGTGCGATTCCGGCTTTGCTGATTCCGCTGAAACCGGAAGGGCAGCTCCTCCTGAAGGGCCGGATCGACCGCGTGGATACCTTTCGGCCCGATGCGGACACTCTGGCGTTTTTGGTCATGGATTACAAAACGTCCCCGCAGCGGTTTGATTTTGCGCGGTTTTATCACGGATTATCGCTTCAGCTTCCGGGGTATCTGGAAGTGCTACGATCCTATTTTCACGGCAGCGTTTCGGAGGTCATTCCCGCGGCGGCCCTGTACGCTCCGATCCGGAACGAACCGGGGCCGGCGGCGATCGATCCGGACGCGGAGTCTCTGGAACGATGGCTTTCGGAGCGCCGGGCGGTTCTGGAAAAACCGCGGGGCATCATCTCCGGGGGCGCTTTTTCCTTTCTTCAGCGCGAAGCCATGGGGGGGCAGTCCCCGTGGTACAGTCTATTTGTGGACAAAGACGGCTCGGTATATAACGGCAAAAGCTCGGATGTGGTCGATGAAAACCAGATGGAGGCGATTTTGCGGCATACGCGAAGGCTGTTTGAGCAGCTTGGCAGCCGCATACTGCGGGGCGAGATCGAGGTTCGTCCGGCACGGCTGGGAGAGAGTACCCCCTGTTCGTATTGCGAGTACCGATCCGTCTGCCGATTCGACTTCAGCATCGATCCGTATCACTTTCTCGAAGAACTGAGCAAGGCCGAGGTTCTGGAGAAAATCACCCCCGGCTAATTCCCGGTGTTTTCCGGTTTAGGAACGAACGATGAAATGGACCTCGCAGCAGCTTCTGGCTATCCGAACGACGCAGGCGGATGTGCTTTTGACCGCGGCGGCGGGATCGGGAAAGACGGCCGTTCTGGCACAGCGGTGCGTACATCTGCTGACGGAGGCGGTGCGGCCCTGCGGCGTGGAAGAGCTTCTGGTGCTGACGTTTACGGAAGCGGCGGCGGGGGAGATGAAGCACCGCATCGCCGAGGCGCTCCGCAGACATGCGGGGCCGTCTTCCCGGTCGGCGCATCTTCGCCGGCAGATCGCGCTGCTGGACCAGGCGGCCATCAGCACGGTTCACGCGTTCTGCCGATCCGTATTGCGGGAATTTTATTATGCGGCGGACCTGGACCCCGGTTTTGAAATTCTTGACGCGGATGAAGCGGGGCTATTGAAGGAGCAGATCGCCTCGGAGCTTCTGGAAGAATGTTACCGGCCTGCGTCGCCATTGCGCGAGGTGTTCACGGATTTTGTCCACCGGTACGGACGACAGGAGCTGGACCGCAACCTGACCCATCTGCTTGTGCGGATGAACCATTTTCTCAATACGCTCCAGCATCATCAGTCATGGCTGGACGCCTGCCGGCGGCATATCGATGCGAGAAACCTGCCCGATCTGAGCCAGCTTTCCCTTGTGCGGATGCGGCATGCGGTTCTGGCCCGCCAGGTCGATCAGATGATCAGCCGGCTGAGGCACAGCCTGGATATTCTTACGATTCACAAGGACCTGGAATTTTACAGGACTTATATTGCGGAGGACATGCTGGGTCCTCTGGTCCGGATTCGGTCCGTTCTGGAACAGGATCCGGAACAGGCGCTGGAGGAACTGGCGCGTTTGGATTTTGGAAAGGCTCCGGCCAAGCCCCGGGGATCCGGGGTGGACACCGCACCGGTGAAATCGCATATTGACGCGGTGAAAGACATGCTCGGGGACATTCCGGCCCGTTATGGCGGGGATGACTCGTTCCTGTTGTCTCAAATTGCCCTGACGAAACCGTACCATTTTCTTCTGGCGGAGCTTCAGAGGCAGTTTCGGCTGCGGTACGATCTGTGCAAACAGCGCCGCCATGTTCTGGATTTCGACGACCTCGAACACAAAACGCTGGGGCTACTGGCCCGCCGGGATGAAGAGGGGAATCTGACCGGGATTACGCCTGTCGCCCAACAGCTTCGAAAGCGGTTCGCGTATATACTGGTGGATGAATACCAGGATATTTCGGCGGTTCAGGAGCAGATTTTGCAATGTTTGAAGCGGACCGGGCCTCCGCCGGTCTGCTCTTCGAACGAATCACAGCCTGTGTCCTGCGGGAATCTTTTCATGGTGGGTGATGTGAAGCAAAGCATCTACGGGTTTCGCCGGGCCGACCACCGGATTTTTCTCGAGAAAGCCGGCCTTTATGCTCCCATGACGGAAGACCCCGACAAGCCTCCGGCCTCCGGTGTACGAATCAATCTGAATCGCAACTTTCGTTCCCGCCGCGGCATTCTGGACGCGGTGAACTATCTGTTCTCGCGGACCATGATCCAGTCCTTCGCCGACATGGATTATGATGAAGAGGCCAAACTCGTCAGCGGCCTGGAGGCAAGCCCCACTGACTCGGCCTGGGATTCCTCGCGAAGAGCCGATGTCGAGTTGTACCTGCTGGAACGAAATCTCCCGACCGGCTCCCCCGGCGCAGGCGAGGCTTCCCCTGCGGATCTTCCCGCCGATCTGGACGCATCCCGCCGGGAAGCGATTGTCGTCGGGACCCTTATCGATGCGATGGTTTGCCCGGGTTCCAGTCATACCCTTTTCGATGCGGCTACGGGGAGTAGGCGTGCGGTGCAGTACCGGGATATCGTCATCCTGCTTCGCTCGGTTCAGAAACACGCGGAAATCTGGACGGAGGTGTTTCGGAAGATGAACATCCCGGTTCATGCGGAGCTGAGCACGGGGTATTTTGCCGCGACGGAGATACAGGATATGATTTCACTGCTGCAGGTTCTCGACAATCCGCAGCAGGATGTGCCATTGGCGGCGGCGCTGCGGGGGCCTGTGGGGAATCTGAATGAATCGCAGTTGGCCCAAATCCGGCTGGATTTTCCGGATCTTCCCTTCCATCTGGCGGCAGCGCAGTATGCCCGGACGGGTCCGGAACCGGTTCTCAAGGAAGCTCTGAATTCGTTTTTTCAGAAGATCCGCCGATGGCGGCGTCTTCAGAGGCAGCACAACCTGGCCCGGCTGATCTGGCAGATTTACGAGGATACAGAACTTTTGGCGTATGTGCTGGGGCTTTCCTCCGGTCGTCAGCGATATAACAATCTGATTCACCTGCATGACCGTGCCCGGCAGTTTGACCATTTTACCCGTCAGGGGCTGTCGCGTTTTCTTCGATTTCTGGGCCAGCTCCAGGAACAGGAGCAGGATTTCGGGCCTGCGCCGATGCTTTCGGAAGCGGACAACGTGGTTCGCATCCTGAGTGTTCACAAGAGCAAGGGGCAGGAATTTCCGGTTGTTATCGCGGCCGACCTGGCGCGCAAGTTCAATTTCGCCGACCCGAGACAGCCGATACTGTTCGGCACGCCGGAAACCTGTCCGGTGGGCATGAACCTGGTGAATCCGCATTCGCTGCAATCCTGGTCCACGTTTTCCCGGAATCTCCTCAGCGAAGACAGCCAGACCCGCCAGATTGCCGAAGAGCTCCGGGTGCTGTATGTGGCCCTGACCCGTGCCCAACAAAAACTCATTCTGGCGGCGTCCGTTCCTCTTGCCGAATCCGCGCAGAAGTGGGGAGATTTTGCCCTCTATGCGCCGCGGCCTGTGCCTGTGTTTGCGTTGGCGTCGGCGAAAAGCCCCATCGACTGGATCGGATCGGCGATGGCGGGGCACCCTGATTTTCACGAGTTTCTCACCCGCTATGCGGGCCCACAGCCGTCTCCGCCTTCGCTGCAGGAGTCTTCCCGATTTTTTGTTGTAGCGTGCAACGATGCCGAACTGCGGAATCGGATCGGACAGAATCCATTCGCAACCGGCCGTCCGGAATCCATTCCCGACATCGAGGCCGCCCTGGAAGGCGTCGCTTCTGCGCCTGAGGAGGATCCCAGGCTGCAATCCTGCATCCGGAACATCACCTGGAATTATCCGCACCAGGCGTTAACGGGGGTATTCGCCCGGTGCGGGGTGTCGGAGCTGAAACGGCTTTGGAATCCGGAACCGGAGAATCCGGAAACACCGGCGGAGTTTGCATCCCGATCTGCGATGTTTCCGAACTCTCCGTCGTATTCGCCGTTTGACCTTCGACCGCGATTCATGCAGACGGCGGAAAGTCCCTCCGGCGCTGAAATCGGATCCTGCACGCATTTATTCCTGCAACATGTTCCCCTCGAAGCCTCCCTATCCCGTGAACGGTTGTCGCTTCATCTGGATCGGCTGGTTCAGAGGGGCATTTTTACGGAGGGGCAAAGCCGGCTGGTGGATCTGGAATCCACAGCGCGATTTTTCGAGAGCGAACTGGGCCAGCTTCTGATTGCGCAACGCGGCGGTGTCCGGCGGGAGTGGCCCTTTACCCTGGCGGTGCCGGTCCGCGAGCTCTATCCGCATCTGGACCTGGCCGAGTCGGATCCAACGGCTCCCGTGCTCCTGCGGGGCATTATCGACTGTTTCTTTCCGACGGAAAAGGGGCTTATTCTGCTGGACTACAAAACCGACCGGATTTCCACGGATCAATGCCCCGCGCGTGCCGCGTTATACCGTCCCCAGCTTCAGTATTACCGCCGGGCTTTGCAAACGATTCTGAACCAGCCCGTCGCCCAGTCCTGGCTCTGCTTTCTTTACGCCGGGCAATCGTTCGCTATGGAATAACCGGCATTCCTGATTATGAGGGTCAAAGCGGATTCCGCGGAACATGAAAAAGGACCTTTCTTTTGGAAGGAAAGGTCCCTGCAAATCCAGAAATGGGATTCAGGCAGAATTATCGAGTGAAGCGGTTTTTTCGCAGAGCGGCCAATCCGCCCAGAGCCAGCAGGGAGAGAGAAACGGGTTCGGGAACCATGTTGACAAGGGCATCGGTATATGCGGAATCCCGATCCTGAACGGATACGATGGCCCAATTGCCCGGCGCTGGAGTCAGGCCTGTAAAGCCTGCCGGCGTGGTTCGATCCAACATATGTTTGGATTGAAATTATTTGCTGGCGGGGGGCATCGAATGGGCAGCCAGGCCGTTTTTTTGCAGATTTTTGGTTATGAAGTACGAAAAAACCGGCTACCCGGTTACAATTTTACATAAAATCAGGCTCATTTGTTGTCTTACCCGTGAAAGCAACATAATCCGCATGGACAGAGGCAACCGGATGCTGGATGAGAAATGGCTGGTCTGGCGAAGCAAGCGAGGCAGCGGCGAGGCGCTGACGGAGATTTACCGGCGATACAGGGACGAGGTGATGTCGCTTGCGCTGGCGATGACGGGGAACCGGGCGACGGCGGAAGACGTGGTGCAGGATGTGTTTGTGGGATTCGCGGAGCATCTGGGGAAGCTGGCGCTTCGGACGAGTCTGCAGGGGTATCTGCTGCGGAGCGCGGCGAACCGGGTTCGGAATTTGTGGCGGGCGAGGGCGGAGCAAACGGCTGCTTTGGAGGCGGAGCCTGCGGGGAGAGAGAAGGATTGGCCGGACGAGGCGATGATTTCGGCGGAGACGGCAAGCTGCATCCGGCAGGCGATGGACCGGCTGCCCGCCGAGCAGCGGGAGGCGATTGTGCTGAGGCTGGAGGCGGAAATGACGTTTAAGGAGATCGCGGAAATTCAGGAGGCGTCGATCGCGACGGTAAACAGCCGTTATCGTTATGGGCTGGAGAAATTACGAACCCTCCTGAACGGCAGGGTAGAAATATGAAATCAAAAGAATCCATCGAATCCTTGTTGAAGAAATATTACCAGGATCAGAAGCGGGCGATTCGGCCGGAGGAGACGTTCGACCGAAAGGTGCTGGAACAGGCGCTGGCGAAACAGTCGGAGAGGGGGAAATCTTCCGGGAAGCAGATGCGAAGAAGGCTGGTCGAGGCTGTCGTCGCGACGGCGGCGATTCTCACGGCGGCGTTTATGATTCTGGAGAGGAAAGCCCCCCTAGCGGAACAGACGCCCCAAAAGGAGCCTGCGGGGAAGAGGGTTTCTTCCTCGGCGGCATCCATCGCAGGAATGCCGACGCTGTTTCAGGTGAATCTGATTATGCGAGAAAAAGGATTCGAAGAAGCGTGCAAGCGTTTGACGTATGCCCCGAAGAGCACGGAACCCGGTACCACTCTGCGTTTCCAACGGACGATGCGATTGGGAACGGACAGCAACGGATCATAAAAAAGAAAGGACATTATATGAAAACGAATGGGAAAATCATTGGGTGTTTTGTACTTGCGGCCGGACTGATGTTTTGTTCTTCCTCTATGGCCTATCCGCCGGAGAACGCGGCGGTGCTGTATTATAAATCCATTCTGGAGTTTAAACCGGATGAAGCGAAGGGCGAGGCCGTAAAGGAATTTTTGGATGGGAAAACGGAGCTGACGGAAGACCTTCGCTCGTATGTGGAGTCCCAGGTCCAAAGCCAGGTCATGAAGCAGGCTCTGGATGCCTCGAAAATCGATTTTTGCGACTGGGGACTGGATTATTCGGGATGGTGGCTGGATGTTCAATTGCCGCCCCTCAATACGATACGATATATGACAAGAATTGTCCTGGCAGAGGGAAAGATTCAGGCTGCTCAGAAAAATTACCCCGCTGCGTTGGATCGTTGTTTGACCGTTCATAAAATGGCCCGGCATGTCGATCAGATGGGCGTCCTGATCAGCTATCTGGTCGCCGGCTCCATGTCTCGATTGGCGAATGAAACCATTCAGCAATTTTTGTCCGATATGCCGGCGGATGTGGAAACGCTGAATTGGTTGAAGCAATCGCTGGAGCTGTCGCCGCCGCCGGCCATACGCAAGTCAATAGAAATGGAATTTAAAACCATTCTTGACACCATGTCGAGAGAAGGAATCGAACGATGCGTCTCGGAACTCGATCCTTCCGCATCTTCCTGTATAGAACTGGTGAAAGAGCGGGTGGCAAAAGCGGATGAGCGATTTTATCAGCGGAACCGGAATTTTGCCCAGCAGATTTGCAGCGAATATCTCGCGGCCATGAATCTTCCGTATTCCCAAGCGTATCCGATTTTTTGTGCTCTGGGCGAAAAACCCGAAAAAGAAGTGAAAGACAATCTGGATGTTACCTTGACCGCATTTTTAGTTCCAGACTTGGCAAAAGCCTACCATACAGACATCAAACTCCGGACGTTTCACAATGCGATCCGGACGGCGGTGGAGATGTATCTGGTGAAGGCGCAAACGAATAGGCTGCCGGAGGCGCTGCCAGCGGGACTGCCGAAGGATTTATTCAGCGACAAGGATTTTGAGTATGCCAAGACGGCGGACGGATTTATTTTACGCTGTCAGGGGAAAGACCTGAAAGAGGATAAGATTTGGGAATACGCGTTTACGGTGAAATAACGAGAACTATTCATAAAAAAACGTTCGCAAGGGCAGAGCGATCTGCCCTTTTTGCTGCGCCGGGAATGTTGGCGGCGAGGAAGGAGTGCAAGGAGGCATGGGGGGTTATCGGTTGATGAGGCTCATGACTTCGGCGCGGCTTCGGGCGTCGCTTCGGAAACAGCCGAGCATGGCGGAGGTGACCATGACGGAGCCTGGTTTTTTGACGCCCCGGATGGTCATGCAGGTGTGGGCGGCTTCGAGGACGACGGCGACGCCCCGTGCGTCCACCTGGCTCATGATAAATTCGGCGATCTGGGTGGTCATGCGTTCCTGGACCTGGGGGCGCTGGGCGAAGGCGGAGACAACGCGGGCGAGTTTGCTGATGCCCAGGACTTTTCCCCGGGGGATGTAGGCGACGTGGGCCTTGCCCATGAAGGGCAGGAGGTGATGTTCGCACATGCTGTAGAAGGGGATGTCCTTGAGGAGGACGATTTCATCGTAATTTTCGGTGAAGACCTGCTGAATGTGGCGTTTGGGGTCGTCGTGGATGCCGGCGAAGAGTTCGGCGTACATGCGGGCGACGCGGGCGGGGGTTTTTTTCAAGCCCTCGCGGTCGGGATTTTCCCCGACGGCCAGCAGAATTTCCCGAACCGCCCGTTCGATCCGCTCCCTATCGACAGAAGATGATGGATGAGTATTTTGCATATAGTCCGCCTTGGCCGGTTAGAGGGCCAGCAGGTATTCGAGTACGAGCCTGACGCCAAAGCCCGTTGCGCCGGTGGAACGCCAAGCCTTGGATTTGTCGGTATAGGAGACTCCCGCGATATCGATATGCGCCCAGGGGATTTTTCCGACAAATTCGCCCAGAAACGCCGCCGCGGTGCAGCTTCCGCCTTCGCGGCCGCCCGTGTTTTTCAGGTCGGCGATATCGCTTTTGATTTGCTGGAGGTAATCATCGCCGCTGGGCATGGGCCAAACCGGTTCCCCAGCGGCTTTGGCGGCGGCTTTCAAACGGTCCCGGAGGGCGTCGTTATTTCCGAAGAGTCCGGCGTAATATTCTCCCAGCGCGACGACGCATGCCCCGGTGAGGGTGGCCATATCCACGATGGCGCGGGGATTCATCTGGGCGGCATAGGCCAGGGCGTCGCAGAGAATCATGCGGCCTTCGGCGTCGGTGTTCTGCACTTCGACGGTTTTTCCGCTGTAGGTGGTGATGATATCGCCGGGCCGGTAGCTGGTCTGGGAGAGAAGGTTTTCAGCGGCGGGGATCAAGCCGATGACATGGAGGGGGAGCTTCAGGGCGGCGACGGCGGTAAGGATGCCCACCGTTGCGCAGCCGCCGGATTTATCAAATTTCATATCTTCCATTTTGGCGGAAGGTTTGATGCTGATCCCGCCGGAATCGAAGGTGACGGCTTTCCCGACGATAATGGCGTCGGGAGCGGATTTGGCGGATTTTCGTCTGCCGTTGTATTCCAGAACAATCAGGCGGGGTTTGCTGGCGGAGCCGTTTCCGACGGCGACGATGCCGTTCATACCTTTCTGCCGGAGCTGTTTGTCATCCAGGATGCGGCATTTCAAACGGAACTGGCGGGAGAGTTTTTGGGCTTCGCGGGCGAGAGACGGGGGATTGATTTCATTTCCGGGCCGGTTGGCCAGCGCCCGGGCGCGATTCTGACCTTCCGCGATGAGCGTTCCGATGCGGCATCCTTTTTGGAGTTTGCCGGCAAGGGAGGCTTTCGGTTCGATCACATCGACCTGCATCCGGGGGACGAAGCGTCCTTTGCCATTTTCGGGTTTTTTGTGATCGAGATATTCATATCGTGCGAAGAGAATCCCTTCGGCGAGGATTCGGCCCGCGTCGGCGGGATCCAGGTTTACATCCGATGGGCAGTGCAGGGCAAAGCCGATTTTGGCAAGTCCGAGGGATTCGGCTTTTCGGACAGCGGCTCCGCATGCCTGGCGGAAAAAATCCGCCTTGCGTCCTTTAACCCCGCCCCTCCCGATCTGGAGGCTTCGGGGGACGGGACAGGGGGTGCGGGGGTAGAGCAGAAATGTTTCCAGGAATGAACCCCGAAAGTCGCCCAATTTGAGCAGGTTCGACAGTTCGCCTTTCAGGGCGCGGTCCAGGGAGGCATAGCATTTCGGGGGAGTTTTACTCCCTTTGGCGAACCCCAAAACCAGGAGTTCCCCCTTACACTGTTCGGGTTTTATGGTTACGACTCGCAGGGCGGTTTGTTTTTGGATCGCAGGCATTACAGTTTTCCTTTGCCGTTTTCAGGTTCGTTTCTGCCGCCGGAAGGGCGGGAACGCCATTCCGGCAGCCGTTTTTTTCATTGTATCGGGAATTCCCGGAAAAGCAACCCTCTGTCCGGCATGGAATTAGGCCATGAAATTGAGGCGGCGAAACCGATTTGGAACCCATGGGGTAATCCGCCGAATAAAAAAGCTGGAGGTATCAAAAATTTGCTTGAAATTTGGAGAATATTTCTGTATAGTGAAGAGGTATTGTTCCATGGAATCAGGCGGTGTAGGAATTGCCGGCTGGAGAGTGAGATGTTGCTTTCCTTGCCGGTTTTTTATTGCGCGCGGCAGGGGGCATCCCTGCCCGGCGGCAGCAGCGGCGGCTGAACTGTGAATAGAACATTATCGCGTATCGCCCAGAGGAAAATGGTTTCTGTTTTTGGAGGAACATGGCATGAGAACGATTTGTTTTGGATTGATCTTGCTTTGTGCGGTTCAATTCGCTGCAGGAGCTGAGGTTGCCGGCTGGAATGATTTTATCATCCGCAACAGCAGCGAAGGCGTTGCCCCGGTCATCAATGATGTGGTTGTCGGCGGAGTGGAGGCGAAGGAGTTTGTCATCAGCGCCGGCAACATGAAAGCGGCATGGGGGACCAGCCTGCTCGATGGGGCGACGGTTGGGGACATTACTCAACTGGGGATTGACCGTCTGGATGATTATAGCCGCTTTACGACCGGCAGCGGACCGGCGGTGGCGCCTTATTTCAATATCTGGATTACCGATGGCGCCGGAAAGTACGCGGTGATCGCCAACGAGCCGAGCAACGGCGAATGGCAGCCCGGCAATACCCAGTGGGATATCACCGGCTGGGATATGCTCAAAACCAAGACTCTCAAAGTGTATGAAACTAATGACAAGAGCTGGCTTCCCAACAGCGGCGTCGGACTGACATTTGAGGATGTCGCGGCGTTTGTGATTCAAGCTCCCACGCCGGCGGAGCTGGCCGCGGGCTGGTCGGGACTGGGAACCGGAGCGCCGCGGGAACTGGGGACCAACGCGGCGTATGGATTCAACTGGATTTTCGGGGATACGCTGAGCAATTATGTTTCGGGAGATTCCGGTTATGTTGTTGCCAATCCCGTGGCCGTGCCTGAGCCGTTGACGCTTCTGTTAACCGTTGCGGGCGGGTTGCTGGCGATGCGTCGAAAACCAAGATAATTCTTCTTTCGTGATTAAGATCATTTAGACCGTTCTGCGAAGCCAGGAGGCGTCGCGGAGCGGTCTTTTTGTTTGTGCTTACAGCAGAAATAGTTACAGCAGAAATATGGGGGAAACTTGCAATAGGGTTGTGACGGAGGCGTTATTCCCAATAGGCGGGAGCGAGGAAAACGGGGAAAGCGGTTGATAAAATACCTAAATATTTCTATTTTGGGCATTAACAATTCGGGTGAATGGTGTGTCAAGAAGAGTGCGCCGTGCCAGGATGGGGGCCGACCATTTTGAAAGACCTGGTCGTGAGCCCGTAAAAATTGTTATAACAATTTGAAAATAAAATAGTTATGTCGCCATTAAGCCGAATTTGTCCGATTGGGATCGCCTTTTGCCGGATGATTTTCTGTCTGGCGGCAATTGGGATTGGAATTATGGCAACGGGGTGTCTGACTCCGCAGGGGCATCGGGAGAAAATGGATCGGACAGCGCAGGGGATTTTGAAGGAAAAACAGAAAGAAGCCCTTGGCAGAGAAGAGGAGTTTGCTATTGAGAGGCCCAGCGATATTCTTCGAAGGCGTCTGCTGGGCGAGCAGGATCTACCCATCACCGGACCGGCTTCCCTGGGAACCGATCAGTTGAAGCCCATACCCCACTGGCCTGAAAAACCAAACGAGGAGCAAAATACCCAGGCATCAACGCCTTCTGCGATTCCCCAAACCATTTCCATGCTGGAAGCCCTCCAAATCGGCGCTCGAAACAGCTCCGACTATCAAAGCCGCAAAGAACGGGTGTTTCAAACCGCCTTGGCGCTGGAACTGGAGCGAAATGAATTTCGCAATATCTTTGTAAGCCAGGTCCAGGCCGGAATCAGCACCGACAGCACGGGTCATCGAACGGTCAGCGAAACCACCGGGGACGGCAGCTTCGGGGTGACGCGGAAACTGAAAAGCGGACCAGTGATCGCCGGAGCGCTGGCGGTGGATCTGGCGAAGCTTTTGACCGGAGACGGGGCTTCTTCTCTGGGACTGGCCGGGGATGCGACGGTTTCGATCCCGCTTCTGCGCGGATCGGGGGAGCATATTGTCGCCGAACCCCTCACCCAGGCCGAGCGAAATGTGATTTACGCCTTCTGGGAATTCGAGCGCTATAAAAAGGAATTCGCCGTTCAGATCGCCAGCAGTTATCTGCAGGTTCTTCGGCAGAGGGACAGTTATAAAAATACGGAAGACGATTATCGAAGCCGTATTGCTTCGGCTCGCCGAAGCCGCCGTCTTGCCGATGCCGGGCGCATCAAAGAGATTGAAGTCGATCAAGCCGTCCAGAACGAGCTTCAGTCCCGTCGCCGCTGGATTTCCACCGGGCAGCAGCTCCAACAGCAGGAAGATTCCTTCAAGCGTCTGATCGGGCTGCCTCCCGACGCCCGCATCGAAATCAGCGGGGATGAACTTACGGCACTGCGTACGCCGGCGGAGCGGGTGCTCGAAGAGATTATGCACACGGAACAATCCGCCAATGGCGAAAAAACTCCCGCCGCCGACGCGGAAATCGTGTTGACCCCCCCCTCCATGGAAGGCGCCGGCCCGCTGGAGATGGACCCGACCGAAGCCGTTAGGCTCGCCCTGGCCAACCGTCTGGATTTGCTGATGCTGCTGGGAAAGGTTTATGACGCTCAGCGTGAGGTTGTTGTCGCCGCGGACGCCCTGGGCGCGGAGCTGACCTTTTTCGGCTCGGCCAATCTGGAGAATCGACGGGATGCGATTTCGTGGGAAGAGTTAAAAAACGCCCGGCTCCATACCGACAAGGGAGTGTACTCGGCTTTGATGACGCTGGACTTACCCCTGGAACGAACCCCGGAAGCGGTGAATTACCGCAACAGTTTTATCGAACTGGAACAGGCAACTCGAGAGGTGCAGAAACTGGAAGACCAGATTAAACTGGAGATTCGCGGGAAACTGCGCGATTTGCTCGAAACACGCGAAAATCTGCGGATTCAGGCCCAGTCGGTGTACCTTGCGGAGAAACGCGTTAAAAGCGTGAATCTTTTTCTGGAAGCCGGACGAGCCCAGATTCGCGATCTGGTCGAAGCGCAGGATGACCTTCTTGCCGCACAGATTGAACTGACCGGCGCTGCCGTTGATTACCGGATCGCGGAGCTGGAGATCCAGCGGGATATGGAAGTGCTTCAGGTGGATGCCCAAGGGCTGTGGCAGGAATATACGCCGGAGAAGAGCGATGTTCAAAAATAAAATCATCATCGGATTGGTTGTTGTGCTGCTTCTTGGCGGGGCCATCGTCGGCTGGAAGGCCGTTCGTTCGAAAAACACGGAGGAGACGGTATCCGCGACCATTCCCGTCAAGCGGGGCCCGCTGGCCATCAACGTCATGGAGTCGGGCACGATCAAGGCGCGCGAACAGATTATCATTAAAAACCAGGTGGAGGGGCGCACGTCGATCATTTATCTGATTCCCGAGGGGACGGTGGTCAAGCAGGGGGAGCTTCTGGTTCAGTTGGATTCCAGCACGCTGGAAGACGGGCGAATCGATCAGGATATTCGGGTTCAAAACGCCGAAGCGGCCTATATCAACGCGCAGGAAAATCTCGCCGTGGTCGAAAACCAGGCGCAGAGCGATCTGGACCTGGCGGAACTGAAGCTCAAATTCGCCGAATTGGATTTGAAAAAATACGAGGAGGGAGAATACCCGAATCAACTGCGAAAGGCGGAAGCGGACATCACCCTGGCCAAGGAGGAGTTGACCCGCGCCCAGGAAACCCTCAAATGGTCCAACACCCTGTTTGAGGAAAAATATATTTCCCAGACGGAATTGCAGGCGGATGAGCTGTCAGCCAAGAAGAAAGATCTGGATGTAAAGTTGAGCGAAAACAGCAAAGATCTGCTTACACAGTACACGTATCAGCGGCAGAAAGCCCAGCTCGAAAGCGATGTCCACCAGGCGAAAATGGCCCTGGAGCGCACGAGGCGCAAGGCCAAAGCGGACGTGGTGCAGGCGCAAACGGATCTGAAGGCCAAGGATGCCGAGTACCGGCGCCAGCAGGATAAACTGCAGAAGATAGTGGATCAGATCGCCAAAACGAAAATTACCGCTCCGGCGGACGGACTGGTGATCTACGCGACCAGCGCCCGAAGCGGGGGATTCCGGGGCAATGTCACGCCCCTGGAAGAAGGGCAGGATGTCTATGAACGGCAGGAACTCATATACCTGCCCACCGCAAACTCCAGCAAAGCCGAGATTACCGTGCACGAATCGAACCTGGAGAAAGTCAGCGTGGGAATGCCTGCCGTAGTTTTCGTGGATGCCCTGCCCGGCCGGAAATTCCGGGGCACGGTGGCGCGCATCGCGCCGCTGCCCGATGCGCAGAGCATGTGGATGAATCCGGATTTGAAGGTTTATACGACGGAAATCTATTTGGATGAAAATGACAGCAGCCTTCGGACCGGGATGAGCTGTCAGGCGGAGATTAATATCGGCTATTTTTCCGATGCGCTGTACGTGCCGGTGCAGGCGGTGATTCGGGTGAAAGGCTCTCCGACGGTGTATGTTAAGAAAGGCGGCCGTTTTGTCCCCCAGGCGGTGAAAATCGGGCAGGACAACAATGTCGTGATTCATATTCTGGAGGGTCTGGAGGAAGGGCAGGACATTTTATTGACGCCGCCTTTGAAGGAAGCGGCCAAGGAAACGGCGGCCCAGGATTCCATGCCGGTGAAAACCGGAAAGACAACGGCGGCTCCGAATGGCTCCACTGCACCGCCGGCGAATTCCGAGAATGGGAAGAAAGAATTAACTCCCTCGGTCAATGCCCCCGAAAGCACACCCGCTGCCGATGAATCTTCCGGTCCGCGGGAACGCCGAAGACGAGGTGGGGAGGCGACCAGCGAGCCGCGCGAACAGCGACGAAGCCCATTCGACAATATGACTCCCGAACAGCGCGAAGAGATGCGGAAAAAGCTAGAAAGCATGACTCCCGAAGAGCGGGAGCAGATGAGAAAACGCTTCGAAGGAGATTCTTCCTCCCGCCGGCAGCGCCGCAATTCCATCCAAAACACGGAGTCGGGTGCCAAGCCCTCCGATAATCCGGGCGGCTCGGCGCCAGCGGAAGCGGCGCCGCAAGGTCCTCCGCCGGCGGAACCTCCCGCCGGCAGTCCGCCTCCCGGTTTTTCCGGCGGCCCTGCCCCCGGCGGTTCCAGCGGAGGCGGTCCTCCTCCCGGCGGCCCATGAGATTTTTCAAAACGATTAAAATATACCCGGAAAATTTCGGATGATTCGTTCCGATCAGGAAATGGTACGCTTTGAAGAAGCCCATAAGACCTATCAGATGGGACAGCAGCAGGTCCGCGCCCTCGATGGGGTGAGCGTCGCGTTTGAAAAGGGCAGTTTCTGGGCGATCATGGGGCCCAGCGGTTCCGGGAAAAGCACCATGATGAATATCCTGGGCTGTCTGGATCGGCTTTCCCAAGGGCGATATCTGCTGGAAGGAAAAGATGTCAGCACCCTCAGTGACGATGCGCTCAGCGAGATCCGGCTGAAATACCTCGGATTTGTGTTTCAAAGTTTTAATTTGATTCCCCAGCTCACCGTGCAGAGGAATATCGAACTGCCGCTCTATTATCTGGGCTGGGATGCGCAGACCAGCGCCGCCCGCGCCAAAGAGCTGGGCGAAAAAGTCGGACTGGGGGACCGTCTGGCCCACCGTCCCTCGGAATTATCCGGCGGCCAGATGCAGCGGGTCGCCATCGCCCGGGCCCTGGCCAACGATCCCCAGATTCTTCTGGCGGACGAACCCACCGGAAATCTGGACAGCGCCACCGGGGTCCAGATTATGCAGCTGCTTGCGGAACTGAACCGGGAGGGCAAGACGATTCTGATGGTGACCCATGAAGCGGATGTTGCGGCGTATGCCCAGCGCAGATTGCATATGAAAGACGGCCGCATCGATCGGATGGAAGGGTAATCCATGCGACAAACCCGGTTTACACGAAATATCGCGTTGGGGATCGAAAACCTCTGGCTCCACAAGCTTCGCTCGTTTTTGACGATGCTGGGCGTTGTCTTTGGCGTCGGCAGCGTGGTCGCCATGCTCGCCGTCGGAGAGGGCGCCAGCAAAGAAGCCCTCGAACAGATTCGAAAGCTCGGAAGCACCAATATTCTCATCACCTCCGTCAAATCCGTCGAGGATGAATCCGCCAGCACCGTCCATTCTCACATGAGCATCTATGGCCTGACCTATGAGGATTATGACCGAATTCATGGGATTTTTACCGCCGTCCAAAAATCCGCCCCTGTCAAGCTCATTCGAAAGGAATCCAGACTCGGCGCCCGGGCTCTGGAGCTTCGCGTGGTCGGCACCACGGAGCGGTGGTTCGAACTGGTTCCCCGTGAAATTCTCGCCGGCCGTGTTCTTACGCGGGAGGATAATGATACGTTTGCCACCGTTGCTGTCCTTACGGAATTCGGGGCACGGAAACTACTGGCGACCCAAAACACCATCGGCCAGAGCATTCGCATCGGAGGCGATGCTTTCGAGGTCGTCGGCATTGTCAAAAGCGAATCCGGCACGGCGGGAAACATGCAGATTCCCGATCAGGAAATCGACGCCTATATCCCCATCAGCGTGGCGAAAAGCTATTTCGGCGATGTCTTTTCCAAACGCACCAGCGGTTCCCGCGTCAGTGAGCTGGTCGAGCTTCATCAGATTATCGCTCAGGTCAAGGACACTTCCGACGTCGAGCCCACCGCCGCCGCCATCGAGCAGATGCTCCAGCAGTTCCACAAAAAAAAGGATTATCTCGTCAGCGTTCCGCTGGCCCTTCTCAAGCAGGCCGAAGCCACCAAGCGAACGTTCAACATTGTCCTGGGGTCCATCGCCGGCATCAGCCTTCTCGTGGGCGGCATCGGCATCATGAACATCATGCTCGCTTCCGTCACGGAACGCACCCGTGAGATCGGCATTCGCCGCGCCATCGGCGCCAAACGAAGACAGATTATCTACCAGTTTCTCATCGAAACCATCGTGCTTTCGACCCTCGGGGGCATCATCGGCCTGGGGGTCGGGCTGCTGATTCCGGCCCTGATTACCTATTTTGCCGGAATGCCCACCGTGATCACGCCCAGCAGCATTGTTTTGCCCCTGTGTATCAGCATCGGCGTGGGTATTGTTTTCGGCCTTTACCCCGCCGCCAGCGCCGCCAGAGTCGATCCCATCATCGCCCTTCGCCATGAATAAATGAAGGAAGAGAAAGCCGGCTTTGACGGTTATGCTCAGAAATGGGATGGAACGGATTCTTGACGATCGAGTGAAAATAGATTTTAATTCTCTTATTATTGAAATCAACCCATGTTGAAATTCCGTATTGAGCCGATATTGCGCCCGTAGCTCAGCTGGATAGAGCAACGGATTTCTAAGCCATCCCATCATAAAATAAGAATTTACAATTACTTAAATGAACTGAATGACCCTTAATGGGCTTTTATGATCGGTAGTTTCTGCGGTAACAGCTTAATTTTCGAAAATCAGAAAGATTTTGGATGATTACCTCTACTCCACTAATCCGTTGAAGGGCAGGGAAAAAATGTATTCATCGCCCGCGCGGCAGACGGAACAGACGCCAGCCAAGTTTTCACCGAATCGGGCGGCTGCTGATGCTCCGGTGCAGTGGGCCAATCCAATCTGCTGAAT
>CAZOTP010000013.1:0-24574 GCA_964582655.1 uncultured Pirellulales bacterium
CGGAGGCGCAGAGAAGAGAAAGAGGATTTACCACGAACCAGACGAACGGCACGAACGAAAGAGAAGATGGATCCCTGCCTTCGCAGGGATGACACTACTGCGAAAAATGCCCAATAATTAGTGGGCAGGATATGAAACACAAGGCCGTGAAGGGCCACGAAGGGGGAGGGGAAACGGATGATTCATGCCTCAGAATTTACAGAAGGGATAATAATGGGGACACTATTAGAAATGGGTCTGACCCCTTTAATTAATTCCCAGGTCGCCTCGAAGTGTGAAATGTGTAAACGGTGTGAAAGATGCGGAACCTGGCGGCTCAAGGTGTGAAAGGGAAAGACAGCCTGAAGGGCTGAACTGGGAACAAGGAAGAACCCCCGCGTTTGCACTTGGGGCTATTGTTTTGGATGCACAGGGTGAATGGGAGGGGGATTTTTCGGGGTATCCGGAGGATTGCCATTAGCGCGGGTTTGGCCTATTTTTTCAGGATTTGCAGATCGACCGAGGTGCCATTGCGGACGACGTCGAAAACCGGCGAGAATTGGGCGAACGCCCGGAGCGATTCGAGGTTTTCGGCATCCGTTTTCACCCGAAAGGTGACCTGGATCCGCTGATATCCTTTTCGAACCTGGTCGGAAACGCCCAGAAATCCGCGCAAATCGAGATCGCCTTGGAGCTCCGATTCCAGGCTTTCGATTTTAATGCCTTGCAGGGCCGCGTGATAGACCATGCTGGTGGTCAGGCATGCGGCCAGGGCATTCAGCAGATGTTCGACGGGATTGGGAGCTTTGTCCCTGCCGGCCAGAACGGGGGGTTCATCCGCCTCCAACTGGAACGCCTGGAGGTGAGCCACTTCGGTGCCTCCGGAGAGGAAACTTTTGATTCGGGTTCGGTTGTATCCGCCTCGCTGCCATTTGTTCTGAATATGGAATTTGCAGACTCCCTGGGCAGGATCGTTTTGAAGAACCGCCGCGAGTTCCCTGACGGCGTCGGGGTTGATCCCATTGACAATTTTTGATTTTCGTTTTGTCGCCGCAGCCATAGAACGCTCCTTTCGGCATCCGAAAAAAGCGGAAGCCTTGTTATTAGAATGTAGTTTGATTCGAACCCGGATGGAATAAGGGAATTCCTTACCGAACGGTTTGATTTTCCTTATTTTATACCCTCGGGAAATCGGACGCCGCGACAGAAAGGGATTGAAGCGTGCACAGGCCGGGAACGAGGGGTATCCGAGGCAGATCGCGGAGGGCGGAATTCTTCGCCGCAATCCATCTTCCATGCTTCCTGCCGCCGAGGCGGATTTTCCCGGGGCTTACTCAAAACGCGGGGGCTGCCCGGTGGCGGCGAGGACGGCCTGCCAGAAGGGGCTGGCGGGATCGAGATTTTTTTTCGACTGGGCAATCGCATCGGAGGGGACATGAATGAAGGCGCCGTGGATCAAGCCGATGACGAGGCCTGTTTTTCCGGCCATGCCGGCGTGGACGGCGTTTCGGGCGAAGAGATCGCAGAGGATGGCGTCTTCACAGTTGGCGGGGCAACTTCGGATCTGATAGCTGGGATCGAAGTAGCGGAAGGCAAAGGGGATTTTTTCGGACTGGAAGAAGGCTTCGATTTGGTGCCGGAGGAAGGGGCCGATATCGGCGAGTTTCACGTTCCCGGATGCGTCTTTTTGCGCGGATTGAGCGGAGAGGAGATTCTGGCCCGCCCCTTCGGCGATGACGATGACGGCGTGCCCGCGTTTCGTAATTCGATTTTTGAGCACGGTCAGAAATCCGCCCGGCCCGCACAACTCGAAGGGGACTTCGGGAATCAGGGTGAAGTTGACATCCTGGCTGGCGATGGTCGCGCCGGCGGCGATGAACCCGGCGTGACGGCCCATGAGTTTGACCAGGGCAATGCCGTTTTCGACGCTGTGGACCTCGGTATGAGCGGCGTCGATGACGCGGCGGGATTCATCGATGGCGGTGAGATAGCCGAAGGTTCGCGTCACGAAGCGGACATCGTTGTCGATGGTTTTTGGAATCCCGACGACGGAGAGGGGATAGCCCCGCTGGCGGGCGGTTTTGTAGAGCTCGAAGGCGCCGCGCTGGGTGCCGTCGCCTCCGATGCAGAAGAGGATATTGACGCGATGGCGGATGAGATTTTCCACGGCGATCTGCGTATCGACCGGGCCGCGGGAGGTTCCCAGGATGGTGCCGCCATCCTTATGAATGTCATCGACTTTGTCCGGGGTGAGGGTCCAGGGGGCCACACCTCGCTGGGGATCCAGGCCCTGATAGCCATAGCGAAAGCCCAGGATTTCCGGGACGCCGTAGCCATGGCGGAGTTCGAGGAAGAGGGAGCGAATCACGTTGTTCAGGCCCGGACAAAGTCCGCCGCAGGTGACGATGCCGGCGCAGGTCTGATCGGGTCGGAAAAAGAGTTTTTCGCGGGGTCCTGCCAGTTCAAACTCCTGTCCCTGCTCTCGGGGCAGTCCATTGCGCTGAATGACAAATTCCGGGATGCGATCTTCGTCGCTGACAAAGCCCCTTCGGGCGGACGGGACGCGGGGTTCGCCAAGGCGGGTAATTTCCATAGATGGGGATATTCCTTTCGTTATTTGGAATTCAACGAGTCGAAGGATGCCGTATTTTCCACAGGAACCGGTTTGGCATGCCAAATTTGTCGGCAATAGTCGCGGATGGAGCGATCGGAGGAAAATTTACCCATGCGGGCGACGTTGAGGATGGATTTTCGGGTCCATTCGGAGGGATTTCGCCAGAGGGCATCGACGGTTTCCTGGCAGGCGATATAATCGGGATAGTCCGCCAGGAGCATGTAGGGATCGGTTTCCAGCAGCGAGTCGGTGAGGGGGCGGAAGAGACCGGGATCGCCAGGGGAAAGCCCGCCGGATCGAATCCAGTCGATGACGGCGCGGAGTTCGGGATTTTGTTCATAGAGAGCGCCGGGGCGGTAGCCTTGGTTTCGGGTCTGCCGGACCTGTTCGGCGGTCAGGCCAAAGAGGAAGAAATTTTCGGCTCCGACTTCCTCGCGGATTTCGATGTTCGCCCCGTCGAGGGTTCCAATGGTCAGGGCGCCGTTGAGGGAGAATTTCATATTGCCCGTGCCGGAGGCCTCCTTTCCGGCGGTGGAGATTTGTTCAGAGAGGTCCGCGGCAGGGTATATGCATTGGGCATTCTTGACATTGAAATCGGGGAAGAAGACGACTTTCAGGCGGTCGCGGACGTCGGGATCGGGGTTGATAATCTCCGCGGCGGAGGTAATGAGTTTGATGAGCCGTTTTGCCATGCCGTACCCGGGCGCGGCTTTTCCGCCGAAGATGAAGGTGCGGGGGACGAGGTCCAGGCCCGGATTGTTTTTGAGCCTCCGGTACAGCGTGAGGATATGGAACACATTCAGGTGCTGCCTTTTATATTCATGGATTCGCTTGACCTGGATATCGAAGAGGGAATCGGGATTGACTTCCACGCCCGTCCGCTGCTGAATCAGCAATGCCAGTCGCTGTTTGTTTTCGCGTTTCACGTTTCGCCATCGATTCTGGAAATCGGCGTCGGCGGCGAATTCTTCGAGGCGGCGCAGTTCGTCCAGATTCCGGGGCCAGTCATTGTCGATTTGTTCGGTAATGAGCTGGGTCAGGCCGGGATTGGAGAGCACCAGGAAGCGCCGGGGCGTGATGCCGTTGGTCACATTGCAGAATTTTTCGGGGAACATCTCGACCCAGTCCGGCAGGACGTCTCGCTGGAGCAGTTCGGTGTGGAGCGCGGCGACGCCGTTGACGGCGTGGCTTCCCGCGCAGGCGAGGTTCGCCATGCGGATATAGCGTTCGCCCTGTTCGTCGATCAGGGACATGCGGGCGACGCGGCCCTGGTCGCCGGGAAAACGAGTCCGCACGGCATCGAGGAGCCGGCGGTTGATTTCGTAGATAATCTCCAGATGCCGCGGGAGAAGCCAGGCGAAGAGTCCGAGGGACCATTTTTCGAGCGCTTCCGGCAGGAGGGTATGATTGGTGTAGCCCATCGTTTGCACGGTGACGTCCCAGGCGGCTTCCCACTCCATGCCGTGCTCATCCACGAGCAGCCGCATGAGTTCGGCGACGGCGATCGCCGGATGGGTGTCATTCAACTGCACGGCCCATCGCTGATGAAACTGTTCCGGCCTGGCTCCGAACAGCAGGTGAATCCGGAGCATATCCTGCAGCGCGCTGGAGACGAAGAAATACTGCTGCTGGAGCCGAAGCGTCTTTCCCTGAGGCGATTCATCGTTGGGATACAGGACTTTGCTGATGTTTTCCGAATTGACTTTTTCACCGACGGCGCGGAAGTAATCTCCGACATTGAAGGCGGAAAAATCGAACGATTCGACGGCTTCGGCTCGCCAGAGCCGCAGATTGTTGCAGTGGTTCACCCGATAGCCGAGCACGGGGGTATCATGGGGGACGCCTTTGATGAGCTGGGCGGGAATCCATCGCACGCGGAGGCGGCCGTTTTCATCGCGGAAGGACTCGGTACGGCCTCCAAATTTGACTTCGACGGCCAGTTCGGGTCTTGCGATTTCCCAGGGATTTCCCCATCGCAGCCATTTGTCGGTAATTTCCACCTGCCACCCGTCACGGATTTCCTGGTCAAAGATTCCGAATTCGTATCGGATGCCATAGCCCATGGCGGGGATCTCCAGGGTGGCGAGGGAGTGCAGATCGCACGCGGCGAGTCGGCCCAGCCCGCCATTGCCCAGGCCCGGCTCCTCCTCCTGATCGAGAATGTCATCCAGATTCAATCCCTCCCGTGTGAGTGCTTCGCGCATGCCGTCGTAGATACCCAAATTGATGAGATTGGCGCCGAGCTGGGGACCCATCAGGAATTCGGCGGAGAGATAGCTGACCATTTTGATGTTTTTGCGGTTCATCATGGCATCCACCGTTTTGAGGCCCCGCTGAAAAATCCGGTCCCGCACGGCATAGGCAACCGCCAGGTACAAATCATTTCGACAAGCGGTTTTGGGGTGCCGTCCCTGCAGATAGAAAAGATGTTCGCAAACGGCCCTCTGCAACGCATCGGCGGTCAATCCCGTACGGACGTCTTCGAGGGGAGCGGCGTTATTCTTTTTTTTATGGGGGGAGGTGTGGATTTTACTCATGCCGTATCGCTTCTTTCTCCGGAGGTTCCAGGGAAGAATCCGGGAGGGACAGGAAGGAGAAAAAACGGAGGGTGAAGAGCCGCGTGAGGACCGCGACCATAACGCCGGTGGACCAGCCGAGCATTAACACGCCGACGACGGATTCGACAGGGCCCAAGAGCCGCCAGGGCCCCGACAGGACCACATCCCCGTAGCCCACCGTCGTGTAACTGGTCATGGAAAAATAGAGGGCGGTTTCGAAATCCGGCAGCAAACCGATGATCCGAAACGTTGCCGCCCAGGCGCCGATTTCGGTTATATGCAAGAGCATCAGCAAGCAAACCATGTAGATAACCCAAGGATTCATGTTCAGGGTTTTGGAAACCAGCCACAGCCTCTTACGGGCGGCGGCGATTTGCAATACGATACGCATGGTTCCCATCGCATGAATCAATACCGTCAGCGCGGTCAAAGCCAAACTTACCAAAAGAAGCCGAACCATGCACAACCTCATCCAGCGGATGTAATTTTATTTTCGATTTTCCTGATCCAGAATTCGCCTGGCCTGATCCAGTTCCCGGCGTTTGGCCCGATCGACTTTGGGAAAGCTCAAATCGAGGGACCAGAGGGTATCGAGCACCGCGGCAGCGACGGCGAGTCGGGTAAACCACTTGTTGTCGGCGGGGATCACATACCACGGGGCATAAGGGGTTGCAGTATGGCGAATCATCTGCTCGTAGGCCTTTTGATACTCTTTCCACACCTGTCGTTCGCGGATATCGGCGGACGAAAATTTCCAGTTTTTTTCGGGGGTGTCGAGTCGTTCGAGGAACCGGCGTTTCTGCTCTTTTTTGGAGACATGCAGGAAGAACTTGCAGATTTTCACGCCGTTGCGGGTGAGATACTGTTCCATGTTCCGGATGTCTTCAAAGCGTTCGTTCCAGATGTTTTTGGTAATCCGTTCGGGGGGCAGTTTCTGATGGGCCAGGAATTCCGGATGGACGCGGACCACGAGGGTTTCTTCGTAATAGGAGCGGTTGAAAATGCCGATGCGGCCACGCTCGGGGAGGCATTTCCAGCATCGCCAGAGAAAATCATGATCCAGGTCCTCGCTGGAGGGCGACTTGAAGGAAAAGACCTCGCAGCCCTGGGGATTGATGCCGGACATGACGTGTTTGATGGCGCCGTCCTTACCGGCGGCGTCCATGGCCTGAAAAATCAGCAGCACGGCCCATTTGTCCTGGGCGTAGAGCATTTCCTGCAGCTCCGCCAGGGCCTGAATGCCGGCCTGCAGGGCCTCTTTGGCCCGTGGTTTGTCCTCGGATTTCAGTTTTTGGGTATCGGCGGGATCGATATCGGATAATCGAAACTTCTCTCCTTTGGTGATGCAATAGGGACGTGAGAACCGTCTGGCCCGTTTGGCCCATTCCGAAAGTTTCATGGCCAACTCCTTTCTCCTGAATTCCAGTCATCCCGGTCCGGGCTGAACCGGATTTCAGGCCGTCTGTTTTCGGAGCGACGAATCTATTATAGCTGATCACGGCGCCGGTTCATAGCCGGCGGACTCGAGGGAAATCGGTTCGAGGACATTCCCCCAGTTTGTTCGGCGGCGCATCTGGTTTTCGGTTTCGTCATCGACAATCGGCACATCCAGGAGAGATTCCCAGCCTCCGCCGAGGGCTTTGTACATGGCAATGAGGTTGGTTACGACGGAGCCCTGAATAAACGCCTGCCGATCTTCCGCCGAAGCCAGGGATCGCTGGGTATCCAGAACGCGCTGATAGTCCACCAGGCCTTCGGCATACTGGATATTCGCCAGTTCCACGGAGCGGAGGGACGCCGCGACCCTTTCGGCCTGATAGCGGGCTTCCTCCTGCGCCAGGAGGAACGCCGCAATGCTGTCTTCGACCTCACGAACGGCGTTGAGAACAATGTTCCGGTAGGCGATCAAAATCCCCTGAAACCGGGCATCCTCCACGCGCACGCGATTTTCGAGTCGGCCGTAATTCAGGACATCCCAACTGAGGGTGGGGCCTGCAAACCATTCAATGCTGGATGAATCGAAGAGGTTTTTCAATTCGCTTCCACCGGGATACCCGCGGGCGGTTCGATCGGCATCGCTGGTGCGAAAGCCGATGGATCCGGCGAGGGAAAAGTGAGGATAGAGGTCGGCCTGGGCAATTCCGATGCGGGCGCACTGGGAGGCAAGCTGGCGTTCGACCGCGCGGAGGTCCGGGCGGCGGCGCAGCATCTCGGCGGGCGCTCCGACGACTACGTTGGCCGGAACCGCGGGGATTGGATGCTCCTCCATCACGGAGGATTCCAGGCTGCCGGGCAGTTCGCCGAGCAGAATACTCAGGGCATGTCGCGTCTGGCGGAGATCCGATTCCAACTGGGGCAGTCGGCCCTTTGTTTCCGCCAGCAGCGATTTCGCCTGCTGGACATCCAGTTCGGTGGTCTGGCCGGCTTCGAACTGGACCGTGGCAATTTCCAGCGAACGGGTTTGTAATTCGATATTCCGACGGGCGACAACGAGTTGTCGCTGGAGGGTTCGAATCTGGACATAGGCTCGAGCGACCTCCGCGGTCAAAATCACCAGCGTGTCCTGATAAAACGCTTCGGACGCTTCCACATCCGCCATGCCCGCCTCCACCGCCCGTCGATACTGCCCCCAGAGATCCAGCTCCCAGGCCATATCGAAAGAGGCGGCGAGCTGGCCAAAATGAAAATCGCCTCCGGGAGCGGTATTCGCGGCGTTTTTACTGCCGGTTTGGCGGGTGTAATCGGCGTTGAGATTCTGGAACTGAGGGAATTGATTGCCGACAGCGATTCCCAGATTGGCGCGGGCTTCCAGAATTCGAATTCCGGCGGCTTGGAGGGAGAGGTTCTGCGCGGAGGCTTTTTGAATGAGGGACTCCAATGCCGGGTCCTGAAACAGCGTCCACCAGTCGGCCAGGGCGTCGGGATCGCCGGATTTCAGGGAGGCATCCCGGTTGATCCAATCCTCGGGTTCGGGAACGACGGGAGGCTGATACTCGGGGCCGACCCTGCAGCCGGAGACGGCAAACCAGAACGGCAGCACCCAGAAAACAAATCGGCAAATAGAGTATTTCTGTTTCACGCCATCACCCGAGAAAAAAAGGGACCATACCATGTATCGAAAGCTATTCATTTTGCCGCCACTTTCTGCCCGGCGGGTTTGCTGGGAATTCGATAGAATACGGTATAAAAGACCGGCACAATCACCAGCGTAAGGACGGTGGCAAATCCCAGCCCGAACATGATCGTCACCGCCATCGAGACGAAAAAGGCGTCCTGCACCAGGGGGGCCATTCCGAGGATGGTTGTGGATGCCGCCATGAGGACGGGAATCAGACGGCTGACGCCGGAATCGAGAACGGCTTCGTGGGGCTCTTTTCCCTGTGAAATCTGGACGCCGATTTCATCAATCAGAACAATCGCGTTTTTAATCAGCATTCCGGAGAGACTCAGCAAACCCAGCAGGGACATGAAACCAAACGGCTGATGGAACAACAATAGCCCGGCGGTCACACCGATAATCGCCAGGGGCACGCAGAGCCAGATTATCAGCGTTTTTTGAATCGAATTGAAAAGTCCCAGGATAATCAGGACCATCAGGCCAAAGAAAATCGGGATGGTTTTCATGAGTTTAGCGTTGGCCTTTGCGGAATCTTCCACTTCACCGCCCCAGGCCATCGAATATCCGGGCATTTCCTTCAGGGGCCATCGGTCGCCTTCGCAAACCGCCAGATTCACCGGCTCGTCTGCCCCGCCGGAGAGGGACATTCCCTGGACCGCCTCGAAATCGACGTTCAGGGCCTTCTCCACCGGCAATTTGATCTGGTTGAAGAACTCGCTGGGCAATCCCACCCTGGGATCGGCGTGCAGCCGCAGCATTCGCATGCGGTCCCGCCGCCAGATATGGGGATTTTCGAAAGCGACCAGAAATTCGGTAACCACCTGTCCGAGGGGAATCATTTTCTGAGCCGCGGGGCTCCAGATGGGCAGGGACGAAAAATTATCCACATCTTTTCTCTCGGATTCGGGCGCCCTCGCCACGATGGGCAACAGCTCATCCCGTTCCCGATAGATGCCGACGGAAAGACCTTCGCTCAGAAAAGCCATGATGTTGGCAATGTCGGGCCGTTCGAGTCCCGCACGCCTGGCGGGGGTTTCGGCCATCTGCGGCCGCACGACTTTGACGGTGCTGCCCCACTCGTTGCGGACGGCTTTTCCATCGGGACAGGATCGCATGATGGTTTCGGCCCGGAGAGCCATCTCCCGCAAGACGGCTTCGTCAGGCCCGTAAAGCCGCAATTGAATTTTACCGCCCGTGGAGGGTCCCAGGACGAACTTGCGAACATTGACAACCGCCTGGGGCATGAGAGCTTCCAAATCGCTTTGGACCTGTTCGGTCAAAGCTCCAATCTTCCGGTAATCGTCCACATCGACCAATATCTGCCCGTAACTGGCATTGAGATATTCCGGGGAATAGGTCAGCAGAAAACGAACCTGTCCGCCCCCGGCGCTGGTTGTCAAATTCGTAACGCCCTCATACTTCCGCAGCGCCACTTCCGCCGATTCCAGTTGTTTGGCGGTCTGACGAATATCCGTGCCCTCATCAAACCAGAAATCGACAAAAAACTGGGGCCGGGTTGAATCGGGGAAAAAGCTTTTTTTCACGGATTGAAAGCCGATAATGGCCGCGACAAAGAGGACCACGACCACGCCAAGGGTAATCCACCGGACGCGGATGCAGACATACAGGAATTTTCGATACGCGCGGTACATCTTGCCCTGATAGGGGTCGGCGGATTCTCCGCCGGAGGAAGCCTGTCCCTGTTTGAGCATGCTTTTGCACAAGAGGGGCGTGCTGGTCACAGCGGTCACCCAGCTGAGCATCAGCGAAATCAGAATCACATAGAACAGGCTTCGGCAGTACTCGCCGGTGCTGTCCTGGCTGGTGCCGATGGAGGCAAAGGCGGCGACGGCGACCACTGTGGCCCCCAGCAGAGGGGTTCCGACCTGGCTGACGACGGCTATGGCGGCTTCCAGCGCCTTTTCCCCCTGCTGCATTCGAAGCCGCATGCCGTCGGTCACGACAATGGCGTTGTCCACCAGCATCCCCAGCGCAATGACGAGCGCGCCGAGCGAAATCCGCTCGAGGGTAATCGCGCCGGTCTGCATGAAAATAAACGTACCCATGATGGTCACCAGCAGGATGATTCCGATAATGATACCGCTGCGAAGACCCATGAAAATGAGGAGCACGACCACGACAATCGCGACGGCCTCGACGAGGTTCACCAGAAATCCCTGGATCGACAGATTTACGGCATCCGGCTGCATGGAAATCGGGTTCAGCTCCATCCCCATGGGGCGGAGGGATTCGAGTTCCGCCAGCCTCTGGTTCAGGGACTCTCCCATCGTAATGACGTTTCCGCCCAGGACGGTGGAAATTCCCAGGCCGATGGCCGGTTTGCCGTTGAATCGCAGGAGGGTGCGTGGCGGCTGGCTGTATCCCCTCAGGATTTCCGCCACATCCCGCAGCAAAACCAGCCGGTCCGAGCTTTCACCCCGGCCGCGAATGAGCAACTCGCCGAATTCCTTTTCGGACTGAAATTCTCCCGTGGGATTGACGGCGATGCGTTCCGGCCCCCAGCTCATGTAACCGGCGTTTACGGCGATATTTTTGCCTCCCAGGGCGCGGAAAATCTCCAGGGGGGAAATTCCCAGGGCGGCCATTTTTTCCCGTTTCATCTCCACGTAGATGGCTTCGGGCTGCACGCCATAGAGGACGATTTTTTTTACATCGGTCGCCTTGAGCAGTTCCCGTTCCAGCAGCTTGGCATAATCATATATCTGCCGATAGGTGTACCCTTCCCCCGTAATCGCGTAGAACACGCCATAGACATCGCCGAAATCATCATTGACGGTGGACGGGCCTGCTCCGGGAGGTAGATTTTTCTGGGCGTCGTTGACTTTCCGCCGAAGTTCATCCCAGACCTGGGGGAGAGTTTTCTTATCGTATTTATCCTTGATGATGGCTTTGACAATCGACAAATCGCGGGAGGAGCGGGATTCCACGCGATCGAGCTGCCCGAGCTGCTGGCAGGCTTTTTCAATGACGTTGGTGACTTCCTCCTCCACTTCGGCCGCGGATGCTCCCGGATAGGGCGTGGTAATGGTCGCTTCCTTGATGGTAAATTCGGGGTCCTCCAGGCGTGACAATTTGGTAAAGCACAGCCACCCGACAACGACGAGCAGGACTGTGAGAACCCAACTGATTACACTGCGCCGTATGCTCCATTCGGCGATATTCATGGATGGAATCCTCACTACGCGTGCTTACGGCTCCAGGGGACGAACCGCCATCCCCTCCTGTAGCTGACCGATCCCGCTGACGACGATGGTTTCTCCGGCTTTCAGCCCCGCGAGAATGGAAATTCCCTCCTCGCCGACGGGCACTCCGGTCTGAACGCCTCGGCGGCGGGCGGTTCCCTGCGAATCCACGATCCAAACGCAGGAAGCCCCCTTTTCATCGGAACCGACCGCGGTTGCCGGAACCATCATTTCTTTGTGTCCTGTCCCATTGCCGCGTTCGGAGAGTACCGTTACGGTCATTCCCGGCAGCACCACGATCTCTTTGGGAGCGGGCATCCTCAGCACCACACGAAAGGTCTGAGTTTGCGGGTCCGCTTCGGTCTGATATTCTTTCAGTTCCAGATCGAACTTCTGGTT
Source organism: uncultured Pirellulales bacterium (assembly GCA_964582655.1). Classification (GTDB taxonomy): domain Bacteria; phylum Planctomycetota; class Phycisphaerae; order Sedimentisphaerales; family SM23-30; genus CAZOTP01. The sequence continues at coordinate 11,872 of CAZOTP010000013.1, forward strand.
GGGGGCGGCGGCAAACATACAGGCCAGACGGCCTACTTCCTGTCCGGCCCGGTTGATTTCCACCTCGGGCAGATCCACCAAGATTTCCACGGTCCCGACATCCTGCAAACTGAGGATGGGGTCCTTTTCCCGGATTTCCTGAAAATTATCCACATAGACCCTGGCCACCAGACCGGTGAAGGGAGCTCGCAACTCGGTATCCTGCAGCTGATCTTTCGCCGCTTTGACTGCCGCTTCGTGGGAGGTAATCTCGGCCAGCACCTGGCTGACGACGGCGGCTTTCTGATCGACCAGCGCCGCGCTGACGGCGCCGGGATCGCGATCGCGAATCCGCTGAACCCGCTGGAATTCCGTCTGGGCCAGTTCCAGACTGGCCTGTGCCCGCGCAAGGCCTCCCTGGGCATCTGAAAGACTGGTCTGAAAGTCGCGCGGATCGACCTGAGCGAGGAGGGCATCGGCCTGTACTTGCAAGCCTTCCTGAATTGGAAGCTGAACCAGCCGGCCCGACACGCGGAACGACAGATCCACCTTTTTTGAAGCCCGTACCGTGCCCGGATAGCGTCGGATCGCCTGGGAATCTCCGGAATCGACAGTCATCAGCTTTACCGGACGTATGCTTTGGGTCTGAGGCGGGGCTTGCTTGCGACAGCCGCCGGGAAACCCGACAAACCCAAAGAAAATCAGGATTGCAGAAATTCTTACCTGGCGCATCATCATAACTCGCCTCAATTCCAAAAGAACCAGAAATAGAAAGAAACCGTTGAAAACCACTCAGATTCTAGTCTTTCAAGGTCCGCCCTGTCAAGCCCGGAAATTCCTGTCCATTTCTCTGGTTGAAGCACTCGCCTGTCTGTTTTGCATCCGAAATCCACTCCGACGGGCTTTCTGGAGTTTCGTCTTGAAAGCCAATGGGAGAATGGTATAATCCATTGAAACGAAAATTCTCGTATTATCCGATAATTCGAATTAAAATCTGGTTCCCGGGGTTCGCGGGAGCAGTGCCTTCCATAAGGCATTCGTATTTTTGAAGATAGAAAGGAGCCGTATTGTGCAGCGACTGAACTATGCGTTTTTGACCGGCGTTTTTATTGGCATGCTTTCGGTGTCTGGATGGGGGCAAAATGCCTCCCCCTCGGCGGCAATCGAACCCAAAGCGGACGAGATCCTGAAACAAATGGGGAAGTATCTGGCTGAGACGGCCCGTTTCAGCGTCAAAGCGGAAAAGATGATCGATTACGTCCTGGAAACCGGCCAAAAAATCCAGCTTTCCAACGCCACCTCCGTTGTAGTCGATCGACCCGGGAAACTCTGGGCCAAAACCACAGGGGACACCGGGACCGAACAGGCCTGGTACAGCGGCACGTCGCTGACGCTGCTCAACGAAGATAAAAAAAGCTACGCCCAGCTTGAGGTGCCGGATACCATCGACAAGATGATGGATTTTCTCGTTCAGCAGTACGGCTGGAGCATGCCGCTGGCGGACCTGATCTTCAGCGATCCCTACAAAAGCGCCACGGAAAAGGTTCGGATGGGACAATACATCGGCCTGCATTTTGTGGAAGGGATTCCGTGCCATCACCTCGCTTTCCGGCAGGAAGGTCTGGACTGGCAAATCTGGATCGACGCCGGTGAAAAGGCGCTGCCCCGGAAACTGGTCATCACGGACAAGGAATCGCCGGGGTATCCCCAGTTCATCGCGATTCTAAAGGACTGGAATCTTTCTCCGACGGTGAGCGGGGACCGCTTTATCCCAAACCTCCCCGAGGGAGCGACCCGGATGGATGCCCAATCGCTTCGCGGTCCGGCCGAGCAAACTCCGGAACACAAAAAATAATTCCGATTTCTGACCGCCTAATTTGCAAACGGGCGAAGAGGATTCGGACTTTTTGGATGAGAGAACAGGATGCATTGGAAATCCGGAATCATTTGGACAGGAATCGGCCTTACGGCGCTTCTCACGGCGGGATTGATTGCGCAATGGGCGGTGGATATGAGTTCCGCGATGCGTATCCAACCCAATGGCGCCGTGACCAGCGTGCGGTACGGGTCTTATAATGTGCCGACGATGATGACCCAGTTGATGCCCTCGGAGAGCCGGTATCTCAATGCGGCATCGGGGTATCTGCCTTCTGAAAACCGGATGCTTCGCCAGCAGTCGGGATTTCTTCCCTCGCAGGGGCAGGCCTCTTATCTGATGCCCCAGTATGTGCCGATGAGCAGCAATCCGCTGCCTGTTTCAGCTTATGTGCCGACCTCCTCGCTCCGTTACGGCAGCGCCTACGGCAACCGGGCCTCTCGTCTGGCCCTGTATCAAACCTATTCCACGACAGCGGTATTGCCTCCCTTTTCGCCCAATCCGACAACGGGACTTGCGCCGTCGTCAAGCGTGCCAACGTATTCGGCTTCGGCCGGCAACTGGTCCATTCGTTACGGCAGAACGGCCGCGGCGTCTCCGGCGGCGGTTCCTTTTTCTTCGAGTCCCGCGGCGTTTGCTTCAGCGGCGCCGTATTCAAGCCCGGTTCCGCAGACGGCTTCCCGCTCGGGATTATCCGCCGTATCTCCGGCGTCCACGTTTTCTCCCTGGCCGGGAACGTCCCAGACGGGCCAGTCCATCCGGTATGGCCCAAGCACAACATTCACCCCATGACCGACAGGATTCCGTGCATGAGAACACCGCATCAAGACCTTGCGACAGGGTTAAGATTCGAAGCGGCGTACCTGTGTCCGTCGATATTTTCTCAAGCAAAACGCTCGAACACGGTTTTACTATGAAATTCGATGAACTGATTCGGTTTGCGGTCAAGAACGAGGCGTCGGATATCCATCTCCAGGCGCAATCGCCTCCCATGCTCCGCATAGCCGGCAAGATTCGCACCGTGGAATCGCCCAGCCTGGTCGCCGAGGAGCTGATCGAGTTCATCGCGGGCCTGATCCCCAGAACGGACAGCCAAACCCTGGAATCCTCCCTTGGCACGGGACTGGATTTCTCGTATGCCATTCCCGGGTTGTGCCGATTCCGCTGCTCCGCCTATCGCCAGATGGGCTCCGCGGGCATGGTGATGCGGGTAATCCGGGAAAAAATCCCCCCCGTGGACAGCCTCAACCTTCCCAAGGTCATCAGCGATATCGCACTTTCCCAGCGGGGCCTGACATTGGTCACCGGCACCACGGGAAGCGGGAAAAGCACGACCCTTGCCGCGATGATCGACCTGATCAACAGCACCCATCACACCAAAATCCTCACCATCGAGGATCCGATCGAATACACGCATATCCCCAAAAACGCCCTGATAACCCAGATCGAAGTCGGCACGGACACCCCCTCCTTCGGGCAGGCTCTCCGGCAGGCTTTGCGGCAGGACCCGGATGTGATTCTGATCGGGGAACTTCGGGACATCGAGTCGCTTCGCATCGCCCTGCACGCGGCCGATACGGGGCATCAGGTATTCTCGACCGTCCACAGCGCCAACGCGCCGCAGACGATCGAACGCATCATCGCGATGTTTCCGCCGGCCGAACACAAAATTCTTCTCACGCAGCTTGCCGGTTCCATCGAGGCGATTATTTCTCAGCGGCTGCTGCGGACCATCGACGGGAAGCGTCGGCCCGCGGTGGAAATTCTTCGGGGCAGTTCGGTCACGGAAAAATGCATTTTGGAAGGCAACCTGATCGAATTGAAAAAATATCTGGAAACCGGCGAGGCCGGCATGCAGAGCTTCGACCAGCATATTCTTCGCCTGTACCAGGAAGGGGCTGTTTCCGGCACGGAGGCCCTGCGATGGGCCTCCAATCCCGACGCCCTGGCGCGGGGCCTTCGGGGAATCAAAGGAGTCGGCGTGTAGGCATCCCGACCCTTCTTAAAAACCGACATCCGGACGGCAGCCGGTGTCCTACAACAGGAGAATCCGAACATGTCCGAGTTACATCCGATTCAGATCACGGTGGATGAAAAAATGATTCTAGCCGTTCCCCAATGCAAGGAGATGGATGAGCTTCATACCCAGGAGATGCTGGAGAAAACCCTAGCGGCGATCCGGCAGACGCCAGCCGTGCCGCTGGTTCTGGACATGTCCGGGGTGGCATTTGTCCCCAGTCTTTCCCTGGGTGCGCTGGTAACCCTTCTGAAAACCTGCAAGGAGAACCAGAAGCGATTCCTTTTAACCGGTCTTCAGCCGATTGTCCGTCAAGTTATGACCGCCTGCCGCCTGGACCGATTGTTTGAAATCTACGACAGTCTGGAGGACGCTCGATTTCGTCTTGGAAACTGAGGCCATCGCGAGGTACCATGATGCCTGCCGACGCTGGGGATCCGTTCCCCGAATCCTCCCCGAGTCAGGAGGCGTACCGGAGAGTTCATGAACGACCATACCACGCTGTTTAATTTTGCGACCGCACTTCTCATCGGCGCCCTGGTGGGAATTGAGCGGGAGAAGAAACGGGCGACGGAACAGGAGAAAGGCGGACTGGGCGTCCGGAGCTTCATTCTTCTGGCGGAATGCGGGGCGGTGGCGGCGTGGATTTCGAACCAGTTCAACAGTTTCTGGATTTTCGCGATGGGGGGACTGGTTGTCGCGGCGATCCTCCTTGTCGGGTATGCAATGCATTTTCGTTTTCAGCCCAATGCGGGATTAACCACGGAATTTGCCGGCATGGCGGTCTATCTACTGGGGGGCATGGTTCTTTTGAATGCCCGCCAAGAAGCGGTTTTCCTGGCGATTGTGACGCTGGCGGCGCTGGCCTACAAGCAATCGCTTCACAGTCTGGTGAAGAAACTGGGGTGGAACGACATTTTTGCCGGATTGAAACTTCTGATCGCGACGTTTATCGTGCTTCCGGTGCTGCCCAATCGATTTGTGGATCCATGGGATTCGATCAATCCGTATCGGATGTGGTGGCTGGTGATCCTGATATCCGGTCTTTCGCTGGTGGGGTACGTGGCGACCCGATGGCTCGGAAGCCATCGAGGCATTCCCTTGACGGGTTTATGCGGTGGACTGGTTTCCTCGACGGTGGTTACGCTTTCCCTGGCCCGGCGGAGCCGGGAAGAACCCGATCCTTTGACAGTGCCCTCCCTGACGGCGGGCATTTTGCTGGCTTGGCTGGTCATGGTCGTTCGCATCCTGGTTCTGGCGGCGGTGATATCCCCTCCTCTCGTTGGGGCCCTTGTGAGGCCGATGGCCACGCTGGGGATTTTGACCGTACTTGTCACGTTTGTTTTTCTCCTTCCTGCGCTTCGCCACCCCCCCACCGAACATGAAGTATCGCTGCGGAATCCGTTCAGCCTGACTAGCGCGGTGAAAGTGGCCATCCTGTTCACGATTGTTCTTCTGTTGGTCGCCGTGGTGAGGAATTATTCGCAGGATCGAGGGCTTTACCTGGTGGCGTTTATCGCCGGCCTGACGGATGTGGATCCGATTACGCTTTCCATGGGCGATTTTGTCAAACAGGGCGGCGTTCTGACGACGGCGGCGACGGCCATCACCCTGGCGGCGATTTCCAATACCCTTCTCAAATGCGCGCTGGTGCTGTCTCTGGGCTCGGGCCCCTTGAAACGAAGAATCGCGATAGCCGCCTTGATTCTTTGCGGGGGCACAGCGGCTTCGTTATGGTTTTCCTAAATCACCGTCTTATGCGAAAGGAATCCGATTGAATTCCGAATCCACCCATCCCTTTGGGCAAGACACCCGCCAGGAACGGGCGGATGTTCGTCGGGAGTTCCAGTCGCTGGCCTATCGGCAACTCGTCGGAAGCGTCCGGAAGCGGATTGCGCTGCGCGTGGGGATCGCGACGGTCCTACTGGTCGTGATCGCCGGATTCCTCGCATACGGATACTGGATTGAGACCATGAACCAGTCCATGACGGACTATGGACGAGAACACTTCGCCCCGCTCTTGCAGGAGTTGCGGGATTCGATGGCCGCCGGTCAGACGATGAATTCGGCCCGCCTGGAGCAAATCCTGCAATCGGCCATAGAGCAGAAGGCAGGTTCTTCTAAGGGCCGATTCATCTATCTGGCCGCCTTTGACCTGAAGAAAAATCCCCTTGCCCATGCCGTCCGTCCCGATCTGGAGCCGCACGGGCAACTGGAATCCAGACTGAATTCATCGCCGCAGCGTTTTTCGGACTCGGGGGACCTGTGGTCGGGGCGTATCCCGTCCGAAGGGGCGGTGCGGATTCAAATGTCGGGCTCGTTTCGCAATGCCGCCGGGGAACCTATCGGTTATCTGGATGTGGCGTATGAAGCGGATCCGGGGGTTGTTTCGGCGGGCCGGAAAACGCTTCTGCGAATTGTGCTGCTAGTGACGGGAATCGTGCTGCTGACCGGTCTGCTTCTGTATCCGGTGAGCATGAGTCTGGTTCATCGGCTCACCGGCGCGGTGGTCCGTTTGACGCAGTCTCATTTTGAAGTGCTTATGGTCCTCAGCGGGGCCATCGCCAAGCGGGACCGGGAAACGAGCGAACACAACTTTCGCGTGACGCTGATGGCGGTTCGTCTGGCGGAAGCGGCCCGGCTGCACCCAGGCGACATCCAACGGATTTTCAAAGGTGCCATCATCCATGATGTCGGCAAAATCGGCGAACACGACGCGATCCTCCTCAAAGAAGGACCTCTCAACAAAGAGGAATTCGAGGAAATGAAGCAACACGTTTTTTACGGCTGGGAGATCATCCAAAGCTCTCCCTGGCTGGTCGATGGCGCGGACATTGTGCGGTACCACCATGAAAAATACGACGGCAGCGGCTACCTGGAGGGCCTCGCCGGAGAAGCGATTCCTCTGCCGGCGCGAATTTTCGCGATTGTCGATGTGTTCGACGCCTTGACCGCGCGTCGTCCATACAAGGAACCGATGTCCCTGGAGAAAACTCTGGAAATCCTCCGAAAGGGGCGGGGAACGCACTTCGATCCCGTTTTTCTCGATTTGTTTCTGGGAATCGCCCCTTCGATCCATACGGCGATGACGGACCAGACGAAAGCCCAAATTGAAAAAGAGCTGGTGCGCATGGTCCGCACCTACTTTGTGGAGTCCGGGGAACCCGTATCGTGAGGAATCATGCCATGGATAGCCTGCCCTACAGACGTATTCTTTTGCGACCCGCCGCATTGCTGCCCATCGCTATTTTTCTGACGGCGATCGGAGGCTGTCAGACGGAGCTGATGCCGACCCCTACTATCTATCGGTCCGCGGCGTTTTGCGAACAGACCTTTTCCCGCGTCCCGGAAGAATTTCAAAGCAATCGGGAAGATATCCTGTTCGTAACGGACCGAAAACCCATTGCCGCAAAAGGGGGGAGACTGGAATACGGGTACGAGCGATCCCATTCCCTGGCCTATGGCTCGTGCGTCGTGGAAATCGGGAAAGCCATTGCCTGGGAGACCCTGGTGAAAAACAGCGGCCCGGGAAAACGGTCCGTTCCCCTGCCCCTCTCTCTGGTCCGCATTACCGAACAGAATCGCTTCCCTGAAACGCCTTTGCCTGTCACGGTGAAGGACGGGAAGGTTGTCATCGATCCGTACCAACAACATATTGAAGATGAGATTGCCGCCCAATTTCAGCAGGAAATCCGCCGGCGTCTGGAAAAGACCGCCGTACCGGAGGCGTATGTTTTCCTACACGGCAATTTTGCCTCCTTCGAAGACGGGCTGTTTATGATCGCCGGTCTGTGGCACTTTCTCGGCCGGCAGGGCGTGCCCATCGCGTATTCCTGGCCGGCGGGCAGTCCCGGCGGCATGCTGCGCCAATACACCTACGACACCACGTCGGGGGCTTTTACCGTATTCCATCTCAAGCAGTTTTTACGGTGGCTGGCCGCCTGCCCGGAGGTGAAAAAAATCCATATTGTTTCCCACAGCCAAGGGACCAACATCATCTGCAACGCAGTTCGGGAGCTTTTGATCGAGGCCCGCGCCGCCGGCATCGATCCGCTGACCCGGTACAAAATCGGCAACCTGATTCTGGCGGCGCCCGATATCGACTACGAGGTGGCTCTCCAGCGGATTGCGGCGGAACAGTTTTACGAAGCAGTGGACCAACTGACCCTTTACGTATCCCGTCATGATAAGATGCTTGGCGCGGCGGACTGGCTGTTCCGGAAGGAGCGGCTGGGGCAGATTCAAATTTCCAACATACCGGAATCCCTGCAACAACGGGGGGCCCGGATTCACCGCACCCAGATCATCGACGCGGATGTGAAAACGGCCCAGGATGGGCACTATTATTTTTACACCAGTCCGGCCGTCAGTTCGGACCTGATTCTTCTGCTTCGCGGTTATCCCGAACCCGGCCAGCCGGATGGAAGGCCTTTACTGCCGGTCGCACCGAATTACTGGAAAATAACCGATACGTACGGCATGCCGGGTGCCTCGAACGGTACAATCAGACCTTAGAACAATGGTAAGCAATCCTGGAGCATGAAATGGCGTCGAAACCGAATATTTCGCTTCTGTTTCAAACGGCGGCCCTGCACAGCGAAAAACTTCGCATCAACGGCCTGATCGCCGTCTTTCTTTTTATGAATGTTTTTACGACCCTCCGGGCGATCCTGAATGAATCGCTGCGCGGTTTATTCTGGAAGACCCTTCCGCTGCTGATCGGCGCGATGCTTTTTGAAGGGATCCTCTGGTATTTCATCCGACAAGCGGATCGCCGCAAACGGCTTGTGCCCATCTGGCTGTCGGCGCTGACCGTGATACTGGAAACCTCCATTCCCACCATTGCCCTGTTTATCATGACCACGGAACCCCGGCTGGATCCTTACGAGGTTCTTTCGGCGCCGGCGGTGTCGATTTATTTCCTGTTCCTGATTCTTTCGGCTCTGCGGCTGAATCCGCTGCTGTGCGTTCTGGCGGGCATTACGGCCAGCGGCGGCTATTTCGCGGTCATGGCGTTTGTGTATTCCCGCTGGCCGGCCCCCCCGCAAACCGAGTTTCTCTCCGGGACCAGCTCGCATGTTACCTACGGGATTCTGCTGTTTCTGGGCGGGATTCTGGCTTCGGTCGTCGCAAAAAAAATCCGCACCGAAGTAACGCAGGGCATCCTTCAACTCGAAACGCGACAGCGGATGGAGGCGGACCTGGAAGTCGCCCGTTCCATTCAGACGGGTCTTCTTCCCCGCTGCCGTCCGCAAACAGCCGGCTTTGACATCGCCGGGCACACCTGGCCCGCTGATCAGACCGGCGGCGATTATTATGACTGGTTCCAACTTCCCGATGGGCGGTGGATTTTCTCTATCGCGGATGTGACGGGACACGGGATCGGTCCCGCGCTTCTGACGGCGAATTGCCGGGCGTACGTTCACGCTCTCTTCGGAACGGAGGGAAATCTGCAAGCGTGGATCGGACGGGTGAATCAATTCCTTGCGGCCGACCTGGAAATGGGCCGCTTCGTCACCTTTCTGGCGGTGCTGCTGAATCCCGCGGACGGCTCTCTTTCGCTGCTATCCGCCGGGCATGGGCCGACGCTGGTATACCGTTCGGCGAGCGGCGATGTGGAGGAATTGCCCACGCAGGGGCCTCCGCTGGGGATTCTGCCGGATTGCCAATTTGAGTCTCCGGTTTCCATTGTATTGAATCCGGGCGATTTTCTGGTCCTTCTGACGGATGGCTTTACCGAATGGGCCAATCCCCAGACGGAGCAGTTCGGGGTGGACCGCGCGAAACTTTCGCTGCGGCAGCATAACGCCGGCCCTTCCTCCCAGATCATCCATCGGCTGCGGGATGATGTTTTGGCTTTTTCGCAGGGTACGGCCCAGAAAGACGATCTGACCGCCGTGGTGATCCAACGGACTGCGCGCTGATCCGGTTTTCTACTTCCGGCAAGGACGGGGATCTTCAGGAAGGCGAAGCCATTCGTTCCAGGGCATCCTCCACATTGGGACTCAGCTCGAAATACCGGTCGAGATTGACCACTTTGAAGATTTCGTAGATAAACTTGTCCTTGGAAGTCCCTTTGATTTTGTGCTCCACGCAGCAGATGATCAAGCGTCCACTGCGCTGATCGGTTCGCTGTTTCAACGCCACCAGATAGCCGATGGCGCTGGAGCAGATGGATCGGACATTGCCAAAGTCCATAATCAGTTTCAGCGGGGCCGGATTCATGATGAGCGGCTCGACGGTTTCTCGCAGACGGGATACCTCCGCCTCATCCATGATGTAGTCCGACAGAATGGTTAACACCGTGGCCTGGGGTTTATATTCGATTTCCGCAATGGGCTGCTGTTCCATAGAACCACCTTGCTTCTTTCCTGAATTCAGAATCCATGATCTATCCAAACGACCGTACGGATGATTATACCCAACCATTCCGCAAATACGAGTAATTCCCCACAATTTTTATATCTCTTTTTTATTCAAGACGTTGCAATACGGTTTTCCAAAGCCGGTTTTGATGGATGTAACAATGGGGAAGTGATGCCGGAAATCACAGGTCGAATTCATTCCGTGCAGCAGAACAACCCGGAAGACGGAGAGAAAGGAAATCTGAGACTTGTTCTATGCACTCCGGACAAACCGCCCTTTTCTCCAGGATGGCGTTCTGTCAGGCTTTTATCGCGGCGTCAGGAATAATTACCACTGATGGGTGACGGGCAGCTTATAGGTCCACATACCCTGCCTGGCGCCATCCAGGGGATTTTCGTTGCATAGCCAGTTCCGCCAGTCTAGTCCGGGAATATCCTGAAGTCTGGGGGTATTATTGCCCATCAATTCGATGATGGGGAACCACAGTTCCAGATGATGGCCCGGAACGAGGGAGGATACATCGCCAGGGTTATTAATATCCCCCCAGAGATCTTCATCGTAGATATCCGGATCGGTGTTAAAGACCACATGGCCGTCTCCATAGAGGACATTCACGCCTTTGGGTTCGCCGGAGGATTTGGTATGGGGAAACACCAAATAGGCGTAAATCTGATCGTAAAAGTAGGAAAAGGGCGCCATTTTGTCGATGGACCGGATATTATTCTTGAAGAAATTATAGGAGGCGCGAGTCTGCCCGTAACTGGGGTCGATATCGACGAGCAAATCGCCGGTTTCAGGATGGGTGTAAAATGAGGGATTGTAATACCGATTTATCCATTTGACATTATACGACATCGGGCCGGGGCAAAAGAAGGATTCGATATCCGGGACAATGCCCGTATCATACAAGCCGCCTGCTCCGAAGGATTTCAGCAAATGGATATCCCCGACATTCTCGGTGGTATTGGCTTTCAAATATTTGTTGCTGAAGAGGACCGTCGTGGTCCAGCCGCCAGAAGACCAGAAGGGCTGATGGGGAAGCATGTTTTTGAAATCGTTGGCATAGACGCTCATTCCGGTGCCGATGCTTCGCATGTGCGAGGCGCAGACCACCCGTCGCGCCGTGCTGCGTGCCTCGTTCAGGGCCGGGAGCAAAATCGACACCAGAAGGGCGATAATGGAAATAACGACCAGCAGTTCAATCAGCGTAAAACCGCGCCGAGCTATCCGATGACCGGACATGATTCATCTCCTAACATGAGCTGCCATAGAAGAGCATACTCTATCATCGACCACTACTCTCTAGAGTATATCCAATTTCCGATCCCCCCTGCAATGCGGATTCGGGACAAGGCAATAAAACTTGTCTATACAGGTCATTGGGGTGCGCGGGCTGATCGAACTTTCATAACGATTGTATATTCATATATATCAATGATTTACAGAAATACCCTTGGTTTGTTGACTTTTGGCATCACAGAGATCGAAGGGGAACAGCGGCAAAGGGCTGCCCCCTGCTTAGTCCTGTATCGGAATAATTCTACCTGCTATCGAAGATTTATGGTACATTCTTATGGTCGGCATTCGGGCTGCGGAGGCAGGGTATCAGGCCCTGGTTGAAGCGATCATGCCGGTTCGGTGGACCAGTCGGACCCCTATGCCAGAGAATCCTGAGAAAGGACCCCGTTATGCGGGACAGCATTGTCAAGAAGAAGTTGCGGGGCGGAGAGCCGGTGTTTGTCGTAAAAACCGTCTTCTGCGTGCCGGACATTGTGGAACTGATGGGGATTTTCGGACTGGACTGCGTGTGGATCTGCAACGAGCATCTGGGGATCGATCCCTCCGAGATGCGGGAGATGCTCCGGGCGGCAAGGGCGGGACAGATCGACACGGTGGTGCGGACCGGGGAAACCAGCCTGGATGACTGCATCCGGTTTCTGGAAATGGGGGCGACGGGATTGATGATCCCGCATGTCAAAACGGCGGTGCAGGCCCAGGAGATCGTTGAACGGGTCAAGTTCCCGCCCCTGGGCAAGCGGGGCTACGACGGGGTCAGCGCGGATGCGGATTTCGGGACTCTGCCGATGACGGAGTACCTGCGCCGGTCGAATGAACAGACGTTTCTGGTGGTGCAGATCGAAGACGTTTCGGCCATCGGGCAGATCGAGGAGATCGCGCGGGTGCCGGGGGTGGACGTGGTGTTTGTCGGGCCGGCGGATCTGTCGCTGGACATGGGGATTCCGGGGCAGATCAAAGACCCGCGGATTCTGGAGGTGGTGCAGCGGGTGGTGCGGGCCTGCGACGGCAACGGCGCGGTATGCGGGACATGGGGCGGCGAACCGGAGTATGCCCGGCGTCTGCTGGACATGGGGGTGCAGTATTTCACCGGGCTGTCGGACAATGGAGTGCTTCGGAAGGGACTGGAGAGCTTTAAAACCCATTTTAAGCCGGCGGGCTTTTCCTTT
>CAZOTP010000014.1:0-24466 GCA_964582655.1 uncultured Pirellulales bacterium
TCCATGCCGGGGAGGGTATCGGGCTGCACGGTGAGCTTGGCGAAGACAGAAAGGGACTGGCCCGGTTCGATATAGACATCCTTTTCGAGGGTCGTGATATAGGCATCCTGATCGTCGAGCAGGGCGTCGAGGGAGGAGTAGAGGTCGATTGCGACGAGGCCTTCGACGGGGGTATCGGCGTGGTTGGTGATCCAGAGCGGGATTTTGAAGGTGTCGCCGGGAACGGTAACCAGGGGGATGGCGCCGCTGTCGATTTCGACGCCGAGATCGACTTCGGGGGGCAGTGCGGTCTGGGGCGCGCCGGCGAGATTGTTGGTTTCGTCGATTTCCCAGACGGCATCGTCGGGATCGATTTCGATGATGAGAGTGTAGCTGCCGAAGTCCAATTCGTCGGGAAGGTCCTGATCGATGAGGATTTCCTTGGTCTGGCCCGGCAGGAGATTGAGCTGCTCATCGCCGACGGTGCCAAGGTAGATATCGTCGTCGCTTAGATTGCCATCGAGAGAGGCGTACAGGTCGATGTCGGCGGATTGGTTGATGGGTGCGTTTCCGGTGTTGGTGATGTCCAGGGGGATCTCGAGCGACTGGCCGACGGATTCCGTGAGGGGATCGCCTGCGGGGATGTCGAGGATTAGATCGGGGAGATAGACGGAGTTTTCCTGCGGCCAAAGCGAGCCGCCCCAGTGTACCGCCCACCACAGTTCGTTCTGCTGGGGGCTGTTGTAGGCGGCTTCAGCGCCGATGACGAAGAGGGTATCGACGGGCCCGGGAATAATCCATTCGAGCTGCTCCACCCAGGCGTTTTCGGAGGATTCGGTGAAGGTTTCATGTCGGAAGAGATCGCCATTGGTTTCGGTGAAAAAGGATTTGGCGTCGGGGGTGCTGATGGCGAAGAGGGCATATTTCTCGCCATCCGGTTCGATGCGGACCTGGCGTTCCTGGACGAGGGTGACGACGCCGGGCTTGGCGCCATAGGAGGTGTCGGCGGTTATCTGAACGTCGAGGATATCGTAATTTCCGGTCCAGGGGCGGTTGGTGGTGAAGAAATCTTCGCGGACGGCATATCCCACGGTGGAACCGGAATAGCCGATTTGGGTCATGCCGGGATTGTTGTAGCCGCCATCGGCGGTGATAAACAGGATAATATCCTCGGTGACGGACAAAAGCTGGATATTGAGCTGTCGATAATCGGGATTGGTGTAGGTGAATTCGCCGACCAGATCGGTGCCGTCGTCGTGCAGGGTGTAGGTTTTTCCCGGAAGGGAAAGGGTGTAAAGATTCTGGTCTTTGGCGGTGAGCTGGAAGGAGAACTCGCTGGGCTGAGATTCCAGGAACGCGCCCTGGCTATCGGTGTCGGCGTTAAATTCGATGCCGGTGAACTGCCAGGTTCCCGCCCAGTCGGCGCTGAGCAGGCAGCGGGATTCGAGGGATTCCAGGCACAACGGCAAGAGGCTGTTTTTATTGGTTTTCATATCCACGCCCCGTTCATTTGGTTTTGGCTTTTTGCTGGCATTATACTCTTATGGACAACGAGGTGGGAGGAAAGTTTGGGAATTTACGGGGCCCTTTTGTTTTGCACCCGCAAGTCTTTATTTTGGGGGGGATTGCGGCAGTGGCACGGAGTTTCGGGGCCGGTCGGCGGACTAGTCCGTGGACAAGCCGGCAGGACCTGACGGGATTGGGTCCGATGGAGAAGCCCCGGAGGGAGAGCCGAATGTTATTCCTGACCGCAGCCCTTTGGAAGGCACCCGGAGGGAGATTGCGGATTCGAGGAATCGGAGGCATCCAGATTGTATTCGTGGAGGAGTTTTTTCGCGCGATCGATCTGGTCGGGAAACATCATGGAGGGCATTTTATCGCGTCCGAGTTTCGTCGCGATGAGGTAGCGTGCGCAGCGGGCGTAGTCGCCCCGGCAAAACTGGTCCTTCATCACTTCGGCGCCGACCGGATAGGCGCGCATGTTTTCATTGAAGAACGGACAGCCCGATAAAAACGGGCAGCCACCCGGAGTCGATTGCTCTTTCATATCATCCAATTCCTACTCGTTACACCTTATTTCCTACGCGGTCTATCGGACGAAACTCGTTCGCATTTGAGGATTTTTCCCGGAAGAGGCTCCCCGGGGCGGGAATTTTTCCGGCCCGATTGGGGAACGCGATATTATCGGATGTTTTTGGATCCGGAATCGGAGGGGGGAATTTCGGACATCGCTTCGTTGCCGGACCCGCTTCGAAATCCCTGCAGGTCGAGGCAGACATAAATAAAGCCGAGCGATTTGAAATGCGCGACGATTTCCTCGCGCAGGGGGGGCTGCATGAACGCGGCGATTTGGTCGGCGGGGACTTCGATGCGGGCGAGTCGGTCATGGAGGCGGACGCGGAGCGTTCGAAATCCTTTTTGTCGCAGGAATCTTTCCGCCTGCCCGATTCGCCGGAGGCGGTCCGGCGTGATTTCCATGCCATAGGCGATGCGGGTGGCCAGGCAGGGATCGGAGGGTTTGTCCCATGTGGGGAGATTGAATCGGCGGCTCAATTGCCGAATTTCGTCTTTGTTCAAATCCGCTTCCTCCAGGGGGCAGACGATCCCCAGTTGGTCTTCGGCCTGCCGGCCTGGTCGGTAATCCCCCCGGTCCTCGGCGTTTCGTCCGCTCATGACGGCGTCATAATTTTCTTTAGAAGCCAGCTCCGTCAGTTCCTGAAACAGCCGTCGTTTGCAGTAATAGCATCGTTTTTCATCGTTTCGGACAAAGTCCGGATCGGCCAATTCGCGGCGGGGAATGAGCCGGATGTCCGCGCCGAGGAGTTCGGCGATGCGATGGGCCTCGGCGGCTTCGCTATCTCCGAGGAGGTCTCCCACGGCCAGGCAGGCCAGGACCTGGTCCCGGCCCAGCGCGTTCAAAGCGGCATATAGAAGAAGGGTGCTGTCCACGCCGCCGGAGAATGCCACAATGACGCGATGATAGCGGGAGAGGAACTTGCCCAAATGCTCATATTTTTCCGACAAGGAATCTTCCGTCATGAGCGAACCTCATTTCCCCTGTTCGGGATTTTCGGAAATCACGAAAATGGCTTCATCCGCCAGCAGATTGGGCCAGAATCGCACCCGCCCCCCGCGCCGGCTGGAGAGAGGGATTCGGCGGAGCAGTCTGGCGCCGAGGCACTGTCGGACGAACTCCTCGAAATCCCGGATGGACATGTAATTGACGGATTCTTCGGGTTTTTGGTACCAGGGGCAGGGGAGGGATTTCCAGACGGGGGCCCGTCCGGCGAGGAACAACTGGAGGCGTCCCTGCCAATAGGCGAAATTGGGGAAACTGACAATGACCTGGCGTCCGATGCGCAGCATTTCGCGCAGGATTTCGCGGGGTTTTCGAATGACCTGAAGGGCCTGGCTGAGTACGACATAATCGAAACTGCGGTCGGCGAAGATATCCAGTTTTTCATGCAGATCGTATTGCACCACAGCGATGCCTCGTTCGGTGCAGCGGAGAACATCCTGCTCGTCGAGGGTCAACCCCAGGCCGCGAATCCGCTTTTCGCGCTGGAGCCGTTCGAGGAGGTCTCCGCTTCCGCAGCCCAGATCGAGAACGGCGCTGCCGGGCGCGATCAGATGCTCGATGAGCCGATGATCGACCCGTTCGCCGGTGAAGATGCTTCCGGCTCTTGCCGGCGGAGGAGGATTGTCGTCCGGGGCGGAGGGAACGGGACGGGGGGGAAGTGGATTCTTCCGCTCCAAACGTTTCTGAACGGTTTGGCGTAAAAAGCCCTGAATCAAACCGCCCTGAGTTCGGGTTTCCAGGAGGAAGGCGTCATGGCCGAAGGGGCAATCGATCTGGCAGTAGGCGACGTCTTTTCCGGCATGGATGAGGGCATCGACCAGTTCTCGGCTTTGCCTGGGGGGAAAGAGCCAGTCGGAGGAAAAGCTGATGACCAGAAAGCGGCTCCGGACCCGTTCGAAGGTTTTTTCCAGACTTCCGAATGTCTGACCCAGGTCGTAATAATCCATGGCTTTGGAAAAATACAGATAGGTATTGGCGTCGAATCGGTCCACGAAACGGGTTCCCTGATAATCGAGATAGGTTTCGACGCTGAATTCGTTGTCGAAATCGTACTGATAGTTGTTGGCGAACTGGAGTCGCCGGCCAAATTTCTGATGCATGGCTTCTTCGGAGAGATAGGTGATGTGGCCGACCATTCGGGCCATCGCCAGGCCGATGGAAGGATACTGGGAATGATAATAGTCCCCCTGCTGAAAATTCTCATCGCGGAGGATGGCGTTTCGGCCGACGGCGTTAAACGCGATGCCCTGCGCGCTGAGTCGCGCGGTGGTGGCGATGGGGATCGCCGCTTCGACCCGGTCGGGATAGCGAACGGACCATTCCAGGACCTGCATGCCTCCCATGCTGCCTCCGATGACGGCCAGGAGTTTCTCAATGCCCAGGTAGTCCAGCAAGTGGCGCTGCAGATCGACCATATCGCGGATGGTAATCATGGGAAAGGCGAGGGCATAGGGTTTTCCGGTTTTCGGATTGACGCTGCTGGGCCCTGTGGTTCCCATGCAACCGCCGAGGCAGTTGGAGCAAATGACAAAATATTTGTCCGTGTCTATGGGCTTGCCCGGCCCGACCATGATATCCCACCATCCGAGCTTGGCGTCTTCGGGATGGTGCCGGCCTGCGACATGGGCATCACCGGAAAGGGCGTGGCAAATCAAAATCGCGTTATCCCGCTGTTCATTGAGTTCGCCGTAGGTTTGGTACGCGACGTCAATAGGCCCGAGGGTCTGGCCGCATTCGAGGGGCATTCCCTCCCCCTGCCCGAATAAATGGGCATATTGCCTTGCCACGATGCCATAGGATCGCCCGCCGGCAGTCAATTCTTCGCCCGGCTGGGCCATGCCGGCGGGAGGCGTTGTCCGGGACGCATCGGGGGGATGCGATTGCCCCCTTTGATGGTTTGAATCGGATTTCATAATGTCCTGTAATTTATAGGTATATCACGTTTTTGCCGCTCTCCTTATTGTATGTTTTCCGTCCGTGAAAACTACAAAAAACCGAGTGCAGAGACGTTCGGGAGGAAATCGCCTCTGCCTGGCGGATCGGGCGATGTCGCCAAATTAGCATTATCTGTTGTACGGGTTGACTTTACAGGCCCAATCCCTATGATGTTTTCATGACTGGTTCCTGCACGAACAAATCGGCTTCGATTCTTCTGGCGATACCCGTTTATAACGAGCAGGAAACGCTGACGGCGGTTCTGGATGAGGCGGCCGGCTATGTGCAATCGATTGTCGTGATCGATGATGGAAGCACCGATGAGACCCCCCTGCTGCTGGCGAAGCGAAAGGATGTTTGCATCGTACGGCACCAGAACAACTGCGGGTACGGCTGTTCCATTCTTCACGCTTTTCAGATGGGGATCGGGTGCGGCTTTGAATGGGTGATTACCATGGACTGCGACTGGCAGCATGAGCCGGCCCAGCTTCCTTCGTTCCTGAAAGCCATCCGGGAGGATGACGCCGACATTATCAGCGGTTCGCGGTATCTGGATGCCTCCCAGGCGGACAGCCATGCGCCGGAGGATCGGCGGGCCATCAACCGGACCATCACGCGGATGCTCCATGAACAGCTTGGGCTGAATCTCACCGATTCTTTCTGCGGATTCAAGGCGTGCCGCAGCAGCGCGATGCAAAGGCTTCATCTCACGGAAGCGGGGTATGCATTCCCCCTGCAATTCTGGGTGCAGGCGGTTCATCACGGGCTGCGGATCCGTGAAATTCCGATCCGTCTGATTTACAATAATCCGAACCGGAGTTTCGGGGCGCATCTGGATGATCCTCCCACCCGTCTTCGGCACTATGAGGATGTATTTCGCCGGTCGCTGGCCGAGGCGGGTCGTACGGCGTCGCATCCGTCGGGGATTCCGTTATGAGCCTGTCCTGGCGCAAGACAGGAGCGAAGGTCTGGACTTCAGAGCCATTGATACTGGAACCGGAGGGAGCAGCTATTCTGAGGGGGGCTAAAGAAAATGTGCATTTTTTCCAGACTTCCACCGCAACGCCGGCCGGGCAGAAGCTGGGGGAGCTTCGGATGCGGTGCCGGCGAGAAGTGCAAGAATTACTGCGGCCGTCTTGCGATTTGGCGGAGGGCCGTGCGGGCTTGCCGGATGCGGAGAAGCCGTGGATTTTCACGGGTCATCAGGCGGAGTTTTTTCACGGGGGCATTCTGGCAAAATATCTTCTTGCGGACTGCCTGGCCCGGCGTCTTTCGGGGCAGGTTTTTAATCTGGTCGTGGATCAGGATGTGCCGGAGAAAGCATTTCTTTCCGTTCCGCGGGAACAAGGGGATTCGCTTTCTGTGGAATCGATCCCGTTTGCGATTTCGAATCCTGAACTTCCGATGGAATATCAGCCGGCCCCTTCTTCGAGCGAGCTGTCTTCTTTGGTGAGTCGCTTTCCGCCTGAGTCTGGGGATATTCCGGGACATCTTTCGCTTTCGTCTCTGTTTGAGACCCTGCTTGCATCGGCAGCCCAGAGCCGGAGTCTTTCGGATTTCTTTTTGCGGGTCAATCATCATTTTGCCCGGTCCGTTTCGATTGACTGGCTGGATCTTCCCGTTTCGCGTCTTTCGGAAACACCGACGTTTTATTCGTTCGCCGCCGACTGGATTCGAAACGCGTCGCGCGTGCAGGGGCTTTACAATGAGGCGCTGCACCGCTATCGGGCGGAAAAAGCCATACGAAATAATAAACAGCCTCTTGCGAACCTGGAGCAACGGGGAAATCGCACGGAGCTTCCCTTCTGGATATTTCGAGCGAATCAGCCCCGCCTGCCGCTGTTTTCGGAGTCTTTGGACGATTCGATTGCGGTGTATGAAGGGGAATCGCCGCTGGCGCGGATTTCTTTTCGCCGCCAGGCGGATTTTGAAGGGGATGGAACAGCGTTGCGAAATGCGCTGGAATCGGGCGGTCGTCACATCCGTCCCCGTGCGGCGGCGCTGACGCTGTTTGTCCGGGTGTTTCTGGCGGACACGTTTATTCACGGGCTGGGGGGGCGGCGGTATGAAGCCATCAATGAAACGCTGATTGGGGAGTATTACGGGATTCGGCCGCCCGCGTGGGCGGTCGCGTCGGCCAATTTGTATTTTCCGTTTGGCAATCCCCGGCCGCAACCGGAGCAGATTCAGGAAGGGATCGACTCGCTGCAGCGGACGCTTGGCGACCTGACGAGCCATCCGGAACGGTATCTGAACGAACTGGAAGACCCCGAGGTCGCGGAGGGGCTGATCGAGGAAAAAAACCGGCTGATTGAAACGGACCGCCGGCTTCGGCTGGACCGCGCCCCTTCGCCGGAGCGGCGTGAAACTTTTCAGCGGCTCCGGCAGATCAACGAGGAGATTGCCGCGGCGTTTTCACCGTTTTGCGCGAGGGTTCGGGGGCGCATGGAAACGGAGCAGCGGCGGCTATCTTCAGCCCGGGTAGCGCACCACCGCGAATTTTTCTTCGGGCTTTTTCCTCGGGAGACGCTTTGGGATCTCAAAAACCTTATTGACAACCGCATCCCGAAGGACTAAGAACGTATCCGAGATCGGCAACCTTTATATGGAGCATGAACGCATGAATTCCCGCGAACGCCTTCGAACCATCATCGCCGGCAAAGCGGCGGACCGCTGCGGATTCTGGATGGGCAATCCGCACAACGACACGTGGCCGATTTATTACCGGTATTTCGGGACGACGGACCAGAACCAGATTCGCCGGCAGCTCGGCGACGATTTTGTCTGGATCTCGCCCCAGTTTTTCGAGGATGTGCCATGTCATCCCGACGGGCGGAAAATATTCGACACCAGCGTGGAGAGTTTCGGGAAGGCGGCGCCGCTGGAGCACTGCACGGAGGTTTCGCAGCTTGACGACTATCCGTGGCCAGACGCGCGGTATCTGAATTTCGATTCGTGCCTGGAGGCTCTTCGCAGCGCCGGGGATTTGTATCGCGCCAGCGGGTTCTGGACCTGCTTCTATCACAATGTGATGGACCTGATCGGGATGGAAAATTACATGATGTCCATGTACACCAATCCGAGGCTGGTTCACGCGATTACGGACCGGGTCTGCCAGTTTTACTACGACGCGAACGAGGCATTTTTCCAGGCAGCGGGCGACCTGGTCGATGCGTTCTTTTTCGGCAACGATTTCGGCACGCAGCTCGATTTGATCTGCGGACCGAAGCAGTTTGACGAGTTTATTCTACCGTGGTTCCGGCGGTTCACCGAACAGGGTCACCGGCACGGGCATCAGGTGGTTCTACATTCGTGCGGGGCGATTCACAAGGTCATAGACCGTCTGATTGACGCGGGGGTCGATTGCCTGCATCCGCTGCAGGCGAAAGCGGCGAACATGGACGCTGAAACGCTGGCGCGGGATTACAAGGGGAAGATCGCGTTTCTGGGCGGCATCGACACGCAGGAACTTCTGGTCCACGGCAAGCCGGAAGAGATTCAACAGGAAGTGCGGCGGATCAAGAAGCTGCTGGGTCCCTGCCTGATTGTGAGCCCCAGCCATGAAGCGCTGCTTCCCAACGTGCCGCCTGAAAATGTGGTCGCGATGGCGGAAGCCACCCGTGAGTGAACCCCCCTGCTTCCCTGAGACCTCACCGATGCCGATTCAAGCCGTGATTTTCGATCTGGACGGGACGCTGGTTGATTCCCTGCGAGACCTCGCCGAAAGCGTCAATTATGCGTTGAAGCAGGTGTCCCTGCCGGCGCATTCGGTGGAATCGTACAAGCTGCGGGTTGGAGACGGAGCGGTGAAAATGATCTCCCGGTCGCTGCCGGAATCGCAGCAGAATCTGGCGGCGAGGGTACTGGACATCCAGCAGGCGTATTATCGGGAGCATATTTGCGACTATTCCCAACCCTATCCCGGCATTCCGGAAGCACTGGGGGAACTGCGGCGGCGTTCCATTCGGCTGGCGGTTCTGTCGAACAAGCCCGATCCGCTGACCCAAATGCTCGTGGAACGACTCTTCGGAGGCAACACGTTTGAGCTGGTGCGGGGGCATCGGCCGGAATTTGCGCACAAGCCCGATCCCGGTTCGGCACTGGCGCTGGCGGAGGCGATGAACATTTCTCCCAGCCAGATTGCTTTCGTCGGCGATACGGCGATGGATATTCAGACGGCACAAAACGCCGGCATGATTCCGATCGCCGTCACGTGGGGTTTCCGGGATCGGGGGGAGCTTTCGCAGGCGGGGGCCAAGCGGTTCGCCGAGACTCCCGCCGACCTGTTGGAGCTGATTCCGGGGCGTCCCGTCTAGCCGGCATTTCTCCCCCTTTTTTCTTTGGCGCGGCAATCCTGGCCGGCGGCTTCGTTCTGCGGAGCTATCTTTGACTTATAAGCGGCTAACATTTCCCCATTGGGGCGGGTCATACGGGAATCCAAACTGAACAGTTGCATCGCCAATTGGTTTCTGGTAGGGTAAGCAATGCCGGGAAGAATGTGCATGATATATTTGCATAACTATTTGTAATAAGGACACTTAGGCATGAAAAACCGGACCTTTACCCCACCTCAGCACCCTTCTTTTTCGCGAAGATCGTTTCTATCGGCATCGGCGGCCGCGACGGCGTCGTTTTTTATCGTCCCCCGGCATGTACTGGGCGGGGCGGGGCAAATCCCCCCCAGCGAAAAAGTGAATGTGGCGAGCATTGGGGCGGGCGGGATGGCCAAACACAACATCACCAGCAGCTTTAAATCCGGCCTAGCGAATATCGTTGCCCTATGCGATGTGGAT
This sequence comes from uncultured Pirellulales bacterium, assembly GCA_964582655.1. Taxonomy (GTDB): domain Bacteria; phylum Planctomycetota; class Phycisphaerae; order Sedimentisphaerales; family SM23-30; genus CAZOTP01. The sequence goes on from CAZOTP010000014.1 coordinate 9,787, forward strand.
GAAGAGAAAGCGGCGGAGATGTACAATCAATTTCCCGAAGCCCGGAAATACCGGGATTTCCGGGTGATGCTGGAAAACCAGAAGGACATTGACGCGGTGATTATCGCAACGCCGGACCACACACACGCGGTGGCGACGATGATGGCGATGAAAATGGGCAAGCATGTTTACACGCAGAAGCCGCTGACGCACGATATTTATGAAGCCCGGATGCTGACGGAAGCGGCGAAGCAGTACAAGGTTGCCACGCAGATGGGCAACCAGGGCCGTTCGGGGGAGGGGACGCAGCTCATGAAGGAATGGGTGATGGACGGGGCGATCGGGGAGGTTCGCGAAGTCCACTGCTGGACGAACCGGCCCATCTGGCCTCAGGGCATGACCCGCCCCACCGAGATTCACGCGATTCCCTCCACGCTCGACTGGGATCTGTGGCTGGGGACGGCTCCCATGCGGCCCTACAACAAGGCGTACGCACCATTCCGGTGGAGAGGCTACTGGGATTTCGGTACCGGCGCGCTGGGGGATATGGCTTGTCACATCATGGATCAGCCGTATGACTGTCTGGAGCTGGGATACCCGATCAGCGTGGAAGCGTCGTACACGGTGAACGCCAGCGGAGAGAAGCGGGCGGAAATTGACGCGGAAACCGCGCCGATGGCGTCGATCATCAAGTATGAGTTCCCCGCCCGCGGGTCGATGCCTCCGGTGGATTTTTACTGGTATGACGGATCCCTGCTTCCGTTCCGGCCCCAAGATCTGGATGAAGGGCGCCAGCTTGGGGACGGCGACAACGGGATGCTTCTGATCGGCAGCAAAGCGTCACTTGTGGCCGGCTGCTACGGCAACAGTCCCCGGATCATTCCCGAAACCAAGATGAAAGAATACAAGCGGCCTCCCAAGACGCTGCCGCGGGTGGAAGGCGGGACCGGGGGTCATGAGGACAACTGGCTGCAGGCGTGCAAGGGGCAGGCCAAGGCGACGTCGCCTTTTGAGTATGCCGGCCCGCTGACGGAAGCGGTGCTACTGGGGAATCTGGCGATTCGTGCCGGCGGCGGGAAAAAGCTGCTGTGGGACGGGCCGAATATGAAAGTAACGAATTATCCCGAAGTCAATCAGTATGTCCGGAGGGAATATCGCGCGGGTTGGTCTTTGTAACAAAAGAAAAGAGGATTCCCATGCCACATCAGAAATCCAAATCGAACTCCGGTACTCTTACGCGTCGGGACATGCTGGCGAGCAGTTCCGGAGCACTGGCGTCATTCTTCATTGTGCCCCGGCACGTTCTGGGCGGCGCGGGGCAGATTCCGCCTTCCGAAAAAGTCAATGTCGCCAGCATCGGGGCAGGCGGCATGGCGGAAGGGAACATCGCTCGCTGCCAGGACTCCGGCATCGCCAACATCGTTGCCCTGTGTGACGTTCACGACCGCAGCGCGAAAGAGACGTATAAACTCTATCCCGATGTGAAAAAATATCGCGATTTCCGGGTGATGCTGGAGAAGCAGGAAAAGGAGATCGACGCCGTGATCATCGCCACGCCCGACCACACGCATGCCGTGGCGACCTTGACGGCGATGAAGCTGGGGAAACACGTTTATACGCAGAAGCCTCTGACACATGACATCTACGAGGCCCGGATCCTGACGGAAGCGGCGAAGAAATACAAGGTGGCGACGCAGATGGGAAACCAGGGGCATTCGGGGGAAGGGACGTGTCTGATTAAGGAATGGGTGAATGACGGGGCGCTGGGGCAGGTTCGTGAGATTCACTGCTGGACGGACCGTCCGGGTCATCGCTGGCCGCAGGGGATCGCGAGGTTTAAAGACATCATGCCGGTTCCGGAGGATCTGGACTGGGATCTCTGGCTGGGGACGGCTCCGACGCGGCCTTATCATGAGAAATACGCCCCGTTTTCGTGGCGGGGATTCTGGGACTTTGGGACGGGGGCGCTGGGGGACATGGGCTGTCACATTATTGATCAGCCGTTTGATTCGCTTCAGCTTGGGTATCCCACCAGCGTGGAGGGGGTTTATACCGTCACGGCCCGAAAACAACAGCGGGACGAAATCGAGGCGGAGTCGCCTCCGACATCTTCGATCATTCGCTATGAATTTCCCGCGCGGGGCAATCTGCCGGCCGTGACTCTTTTCTGGTATGACGGGGGCTTGAAGCCGTTCCGTCCCAGGGAGCTGGACGACGGCCGGACCTTCGAAGACAACGGATTTCTGCTGGTCGGCGATCAGGCGACGCTGATGGCGGGGTGCTACGGCCTTAGCCCGTGCCTGATTCCCGACGCCAAGATGAAGGCGTACAAACGGCCGGCGAAAACGCTGCCCCGTGTGGAAGGCGGGGTTGACGGGCACGAGAAAAACTGGCTGATGGCGTGCAAAGGACAGGTGAAAAGCTCGTGTCCGTTCGAGTACGCAGGGCCTCTGACGGAAACGGTGCTGCTGGGCAATCTGACTCTTCGGAGCGGCGGAAAGAAACTGCTGTGGGACGGGCCGAACATGACCGTGACCAACTGTCCGGAAGCCAATCAATATGTCCGCCGCGATTACCGCCGCGGCTGGTCTCTGGAACTTTGAAAACAACCTACAGGAGTCCGATATGAAAACATGGTGTTCCGCGTGGTGTGCGATGGCTTTGAGTTTGTTCGTTTGCCGTTTCAGCCCGGCCGCGGATTCGAGTCCGGCATTACCTACTCAATCTCACCCCTTTACGGATGCCTATCCGGGGTGGCATTTGTCGGTTCAAACCTATTCGTTCAAGGAATTTTCGCTGCTCAGCGCCATCGAGAAAGCGGCGGACCTGGGGCTGGATTTCATCGAAGTGTATCCGAACCACAAAATCGGAGGTCCCTGGCCGGAGATGCCATTCCAGGATGCCGATCCAGCGGCTCGCGGGGCGATTCAGGAAAAACTTCAGATGCACGGAATCCGCATCGCCAGTTACGGCGTCGTTCATCTGGGTTCGGATGAAACGGACAACCGGGAAATTTTCGATCTGGCAAAGCTCTGGGGCATTCCGGTGCTGACGGCGGAACCGGAGCTCAACGCGAACGTGTTTGACCTGGTGGAAACCCTCTGCAAGGAGTATGAAATCAAAGTCGCGATTCACAATCATCCCAAAGGCGACAAATCACTGTACTGGAATCCGGACACCGTTCTGGACGCCTGCAAGGGTCGTTCGGAATGGATCGGCGCCTGCGCCGACACGGGTCACTGGATGCGAAGCGGGATTCATCCGGTGGAAGCGTTGAAAAAACTCGAAGGGCGGATCATCACCCTGCACCTGAAAGATCTGAACGAATTCGGCAATCCCAAAGCGCATGATCTTCCGTGGGGGACGGGGAAGGCGGATATGCCGGCGATTCTGGGCGAACTGCATCGGCAGCAATTCCAGGGGGTGTTTTCGGCGGAATACGAATACAACTGGAAAAATTCCGTTCCGGAACTGCGGCAATCGTTTCGGAATTTCAACGAGATGGCTTCCAAGCTTCATCCGTCCGGGTGGCGGGACCTTCTTCTTCCGGATCTTTCCAACGCGGAACTGGCGCCCGGCTCATGGACCTGGGAAGACGGCACGCTGACCCTTCATCCCGACCTGAAAAGCTCGCTGGTGACGAAAGAAACGTTCGGGAATTTTATTCTCGATCTGGAATTCAAGCTGGCGTATGACACCAACAGCGGCGTGTTTATCCGGGTGGGCGATCCGAAAGACATGGTCCAGACCGGAATTGAAATCCAGATTCTTTACGCCCGGGATAAATCGCGAAGCGATGCTCCCGGCAAGCATGACTGCGGGGCCGTCTATGACTGCCTGGCTCCCCAAGCCATCGTCAAGATGGAGCCGGGCGAATGGTATCACATGACTATTACGGCGGTGGACCACAAGATTTACGTGGTCGTCAACGACACGCCTCTGATCGATATGGACCTGAACCTCTGGACGGAGGCCCAGAAAAATCCGGACGGAACAAAGAATAAATTCAAGACGGCCTACAAAGACATGCCTCGGGTCGGAGCTATCGCCCTGCAAAACCACAAAACTCCGGTCTGGTACCGGAACCTTCGGATCAAGCCTCTCGAATAGACTCCGGATGCTATCGTGCGTGAAATCCGGGATGTCGTGCCCGCGGAATTTTTATCGGGAGAGGCATGATCTCCGCGGGAATGGCGGAAGGGCGTCGGCGTATTGAGGGCGATAATCCCGGCGGCGGGCGTCGAATTCGCGCTCGACAGGAAGCCGGGGCGTCGGTACAATGCGACACCGGATTGACGATGCCCGTACGGCCTATCGGCCGGGCGCGGATTTGGAGCGTCCGATTTCGGTTTAAGCCCTATACGATCACAGGATATTGATTTTGAACCCTCCGGTTTGGGCGTTTGCCGCGGGCCGGCGGATTCGCATATTATGATGTTTCGGATATTTCTACGGTTTCGAATTTGAGTTACTATTTCTTTTTTATTTCGGAGATTTTTTATGGTGCTCTGGTTCATTCGGTCCCTTTTTATTCTTCTGGTTATATCCCTTCTGGTTCTGGGTTTTCAGGAAGGCGGTCCGTTCGATTTCACCAATCCGCAGACCCTGAAAAGCTATCAGGCCCTGGCGGTCGCGGCCTGTTTCTTCACGCTGCTGTTCGGGATGGTGATCGACTTTTTTCTTCCCCGGAAGCAGCTTTCGACGCTGGCGGGCATCTTTTTCGGCATGATTGTGGGGATTTTGATCGGTCTGTCGCTGAATCATATCGTGGAGCTGATCTATTCGACCTATAAGATCACGGAGCAGACGAACAAGGATCTTTATATCGCCAAGGACGGGATCAAATGGCTGGTCAATGTGTTGTGCTGCTACCTGACGATTGTCTTTGTCATGCAGACCAAGGATGATTTTCGGTTCATCATTCCGTATGTCGAGTTCAGCAAGCAAACCAAGGGACCTTGCCCGTATATTCTGGACACTTCGGTCATCATCGACGGGCGCATCGCCGATATCGCGGCGACCAAGATCATCAACTCGCCTTTGATCGTCCCGCGGTTTGTGCTTCAGGAACTTCAGGCGGTGGCGGATTCTCCGGATCGACTTCGCCGCAACCGGGGGCGCCGGGGGCTGGACATTCTGAACAAAATGCAGGAAAACGCATCCTTTGAACTGCAGATCCAGGAGATTGAACCGGCGCTGAAGGACCGGCATGAGCCAGTGGATCTCAAGCTGGTTTCGGTCGCGCAGCAATTGAACGGGAAAGTGGTCACCAACGATTACAATCTGAACAAGGTCGCCAGCCTGCGGGGAGTCGATGTCATCAACATCAACGACCTGGCCAACGCGCTGAAGCCCATCCTCATGCCGGGGGAGAATTTGCGCATCAAAATCGTCAAACCGGGGGATCAGATCGGGCAGGGGGTGGGGTATCTGGACGACGGGACGAGGGTGGTCGTCGAAAACGGGAAATCCCTGATCGGGAAGGAAACGGATGTTCTGGTGACGTCCGTGCTGCAGACGTCAGCCGGGCGGATGATCTTCGGAAAACTGCCCGACGGCTCTCCGAATTTCCAGAACGGGCGATACCGGTAACCGGAAGGCGATCCGGCGGATCATTCCGAACCGGGGGCGGAATCGGATCGGTGGATTTCGTAATTTGCATAGGGCGGAATACGGGTCAGGATTTCGTAGTTAATGGTATTTTCCGCCCTGGCCCAGGCATTGACATGGCAGGGTGATTTCGGATCGCCGTCCACGACGGTGACCCTTTGGCCGCAGGAGACATTCGGGACCTCCGTGACATCCAGAACGATTTGATTCATGGTGATTCGGCCGATTTGCGGGACGGCATGGCCGTTCAGCATCAGGCTCATTTGCTGGGTGAATCCTCGTCGGATGCCGTCGGAATATCCGACGGGAATGACGGCCGCCAGGGTATCGCGTTCGGCGCGGAAGAGGCGGCCATAGCTGACGGTTTCCCCCTTTCGAATTTGCAGGATATGGACGATGGGAGCGTCGAGTTTCAGGGCCCCTTGCAGTTTCAGCGGAATTTCTTCTTCGATGGTCGTATAGCCGTAGATGGAAATGCCGCAGCGCACCATATCGAAGTGGGCGCGGGGCATACGAATGGTGGCGGGGCTGTTGGCGGCATGAACCACCAGCGAGTTTCGCATCTCGGGTGGGATTTCGCGGATGAAGTCCTGGAAGATATTCAACTGTTCGTTCGCATAGCTTACGTCGGAATCATCCGCCGTCGCGAAATGCGTGAATACGCCGCACGCCCGGAGCGAGGAGCCGGCTTGCAGGGATTGGAGCATCCGGCCGGCGTGTTTGACCTCCGCCCCGCAGCGCCCCATTCCGGTTTGGACCTCCACATGAACCCGGAGGGGATTTGGGCCGCCGGAGAGACTCTGTTCGGCATAGCGAAGGCCTTCCAGGCTGGAAACGGTCCAGGCGACCCCCGTTTTCGCGCACCAGCGGATGAGTTCGGGGTCCTGACCGGCGTAGAGAGGCTCCAGAATCAGAATTCTGCGACCTTCGACCAGGTCTGCAATCGTCATCGCTTCGTATGCGCTGACGACCGCAAAACAATCGGCCTGGTCCTTCAAGATGGATACGACATTCCGGATGCCGTGGCCATAGCCATTGGCCTTGACGACGGCGCAAAACTTCACCCCCGGCCGGCAGCATCCCCGTAGGGAGCGGACATTTCCCCGCAAGGCCTCGGCATACACGTGGACTCGTAAATCCTTGCGTAGAAACCGGATTGCATTCATTCTGAAGCTCCTGTATTTCAAAGCGATTCAGTATAGCTTCCCCGCTTGAAAAAACAATTCCTTTGGCGGCGGGTGCGATTTTTCGGGGTCGGATACCCCGCAGCGTCCGATATTGCCCCATTTTATGAAAAACTGATGTGCTGTTGTGGAGTGTGCCGATATTCCCAATGCCTAACAGATACCAAACAGAGCCGGTTTGGAAAGGTTTGAAAAAATTGCAGTATCAGATATAAATTATTTAATAGCAGTATGTTATAAATTTATAAGGAGATGGATTCGATGGACCGCAGAATACCCCAGCCCAACAATCGTCTCTGCCGTTTCGGACCCGGCGGGGAGTATTTTCGTAATTGGCCGGATGGAAGTACCTTTACCAGCATGCACGAAACGGCCGGAATTTTCGCGCATCTGGGACTGGCGCTGGGCCGCCTGGCCGGTCAGATACAATCCCTTGTCCGAACCCATACATTCACGGGAGTTCCTCCGGCCGGGTGCGACTTGACGCCCGCGAAGTTCCCGATCCGTTTCCAAACCGTTCCGGTGTTTCCTACCGATTCGCCTGTTTCGTCATGGAGGACGACCCATGCCCCGTACGCCCGGAAAACTCAGAAGGCCTTTTGCCCCGCTCACTCTCACGCCCCGACAACTGCAAATTTTGCGGATCATTCATCAATACCGACTCAGCAATGGCTGTTCCCCGACCATGCAGGAGATGGCGCGTACGCTTCGGCTCAACCGCGTCACCATATTCGAGCACGTCGAAACGCTCATCCAAAAAGGGCTTCTGTGCCGAATTCCCAACAAGGCTCGCTCTTTGACGTTAACGCCGGATTGTAATCTGGAAGCGTATTTAACGCAGGGATCGTGCGAACCCGAGGGGCCGTCGGCATCGGCGGGTCGTTTTCCGCTGGCGGGCCGCATCGCGGCGGGAGCGCCTCTGGAAGCCATCGAACATCAGGAGATGCTGGATCTGGGGGAGTTTTTTTCCAGTTCCGAATCCCTTTTTGCCTTACAGGTTCAGGGGGACAGCATGATCGAGGAACACATCCGGCCGGGGGATTATGTTCTCGTCCGGAAAACCTCTTGCGCCCATGACGGGGAGATTGTCGTGGCTCTTCTGGAGAACGGGGAAGCGACGCTGAAACGATTTTTTCGGCAGGGCAACCGATTTCTTCTCCAGGCGGCCAATCCGCGGTATTCACCGATTCTGGCGGACTCCGTATGCATCCAAGGCGTCGTGAAGGGGGTCCTGCGGCGGCTTTGAGAAGGTCCCAATAATCTGTTCTTTCGAAAGTATTCCAACCCCATCCACGGCCTGTCTTTCCCGGCAATCGCCTGAGATTTTGGCGGGGTGACCCTTTCCCCCGCGCCAAACGAAGCCTTTGCGATAAAAACAGCGTCCGATAAATGCATCGAACACCGAGCCCCTGTCGGGCGAACCGGTTCCGCGGTGCTTTGGGATTCCCCTCTAAAGATGGCTTTGCGGCTTTCCGATGTTTCCAGTGATGGACTCCAGAGATGATACGTGTGCTTTGAGTAAAGGTTATGACCATGGAAAACATCCGAAAATTAATTGACGATTCGGCTTTGCAACTGGTATCCCTCGAACCGAACGATCTGCCTGCGCTGGCGGATCTTCATACGCTGTTCGAGAAAATCAATGAGGAGGCCCGAACCGTAAAGCGAAACATTCCCGAAGCGGCGTTTTACAAGCAAATGGCGGAGTCGGCCTCGCAGGCGGCCCAGTCCATCGAAAAAATCATTCTCCGCGAGTCGGAAAACACACAGCAGACGCTCGATTCCATCAATGCCATCGCACAATCTCTTCAGGAGCTGGCGGGCAAGATTTTTGATTCCAAGACCCTGCCGGCGGCAACCGCGGAAGCAGCGGCAGCGGATTCGCCTTCGCCGATCAATCACCAGCTGCCGGACAACGTCGATGAGCAAATATTCCGCGAATTTCTGGCCAATCAGCCTTTTGTGCTGGAAAACCTGGAGTCGGCGGTTCTGGCGGCCGAAAAGGACTCTTCGTTAGAAAATCGCAACGCTCTCAAAGCGATTCTGCATTCGATCAAGGGGGAAACCGGTCTGATGGGGCTGGAAACTCTGTCGCGTCAATGCCATGAGATGGAAAGCCTGCTGGAGAATTCTCCCTCGTCGATTCCCGCGGAGAAGCTTCTGGGTTTCAAAGACTCCTGCCTGCAGATGGTGAATCAGTTCCGGCAGCGGGGGGTGGTCCTGGTTTCCTCGACGAAGAGCGATGCTTGCGTACCGAACGCGGCGGAGAAGCCGGCGGAGGCCGCACCGGCAGAAGCGGGGCCGGCGTTTATGGCCGACAAGGAATCGTTCACGATCGCCGCGGGCGACGTCCCGCTGGTTCTGGATTTTATAAACGAATCCAACGAACATCTGGAATCGGCCGAAGCGGACCTGCTGACCCTGGAGGAAAACCCGGACAATCTGGAAACCGTGAATTCCATTTTTCGCGCGTTTCATACCATCAAGGGGGTCGCGGGATTTTTGAATCTCAAGCAGATCGGCTCGTTGGCGCACGCGACGGAAAATCTGCTGGATCTGTCGCGGAAAGGCACGCTGGCCCTGACCGGTCCCTGCGTGGATGTGGTTTTCGAGGCCATCGACATCGCCAAGAAAATGATCGCATCTCTGCGGTCGGCGGTGGAAAGCTCTTCTCCGGTTCCGCCCTACAACGGCCTGCAGAATCTGATCGATCGCATCACAGCCCTCCGTTCCGGCCAAAGCCCGCCTGCCCGCACGGGGGACATCCTGGTCGATATGAAAGCGGCGACGCGGAAAGAGGTGGACGATGCCGTGTGGCAGCAGTCGCAGGAAACGCCCGAGAAAAAAATCGGGGAAATCCTGATCGATCAGAATCAGGCATCGCCTCAGCAGGTGGAGCAGGCCCTTCAGATTCAAAAAGAACGGCAGGAAAAATCTTCCGCACCGGCGGCTTCGGGCGGTTCCGCCAAGGCCGCCGCGGACAGCACGGTGAAAGTGACCACGTCCCGCCTGGATGCGCTGATCAACATGGTGGGGGAACTGGTGATCGCCCAGGCGATGGTGAGCCAGGGTCTGGACCCGAGCGCTCTGCAGGACCAGCGGCTGGAGCGGAACCTGCGGCATCTGACCAAAATCACGCGCGACCTGCAGGAGCTTTCGATGTCGATGCGGATGGTTCCGGTGCAGGGCGTGTTCCAGAAGATGGCTCGTCTGATCCGGGATCTTTCCCACAAAGCGGAAAAAAGCATCGATTTCGTGATGTCGGGCTCGGAAACGGAGCTGGATCGAAACGTGGTAGAGGCGATCGCCGATCCGCTGGTTCATATGATTCGCAATTCGATCGATCACGGGATCGAGCCGCCGCCGGAGCGGCTGAAGGCGGGGAAATCGCCCACGGGAAAAGTGGAGCTGAAGGCGTATCATCAGGGGGGAAACATCGTCATTGAAATCGCCGATGACGGCCGGGGGCTGAACAAGGATAAAATTCTTCAGAAGGCGATCAAAAACGGACTCGTGAAGGAAGGGCAGGAACTTTCGGAGCCGGATATTTTCCGTCTGATTTTCCACGCCGGTCTTTCGACGGCGGAAAAGGTCACGGACATTTCCGGTCGGGGCGTGGGCATGGACGTGGTCCGGAAAAATATCGAATCGCTGCGGGGGCGGGTGGACATCCAGTCCGTCCTGGGAAAAGGCACGACATTCCGGATTGCGCTGCCTCTGACGCTGGCTGTGATTGACGGTCAGGTCATCACCATCGGCGCGCAGCGATACATCATCCCGACGACCTCGATTGAGCAGAACCTCCGTCCGTCACGGGACCAGATTTCCTCCCTGCAGGGGGGCAAGGCGGACATGGTGATGATCCGCGGGAACCTGCTGCCTCTGATCCGGCTGTACGATCTGTTCCGGATCGAGTCGAAGTACCAGGACCCGTGCGAAGGGCTTCTGGTGGTCGTGGCCGACGGGGACCGCCGGGCGTGCCTGCTGGTCGATTCGCTGCTGGGACAGCAGCAGGTGGTCATCAAGAGCCTGGGAAACTACCTGGGCACGATCCAGGGGATTTCGGGCAGCGCAATCATGGGCGATGGAAATGTCAGCCTGATTCTCGACATTCCGGGCCTGATCAAGCTGTCCACCGCAACCGTTTCGTGTTAAGGACATCGACGCCAATGCCGCTTTGGAACACCGACAGCCTGATTCTGACAGAAGACGATTTTCTTCGGGTGAGCGACGTGATTTACAATCATTGCGGGATCAACCTGCATGACGGGAAACATTCGCTGGTCCGCGCGCGTCTGGCCAAGCGGATCCGCTCGACGAACTTCGACAATTTCAAGGATTACATCGATTATGTGCTTTCCGACGCCGGCCGTCAGGAATTCATCGCGTTTGTCGATTCGCTGAGCACCAATCTGACCAGTTTTTTCCGGGAAAAGGTGCACTTCGACTATCTGCAGGAGACCTTTCTTCCGCAACTGGTTCAGGAAAAGGAAAAGAAGGGCCAGCATCGCATCCGCGGGTGGTCGGCGGGCTGCTCGTCCGGCGAAGAGCCGTATTCCATGGCGATCACGCTTCTGGAAAGCATTCCGCAGAACTGGGACTGCAAGATTCTCGCTTCCGACGTATCGACCCGGATTTTGCAGATGGCGCAGGCGGGAACCTATGACGAGGAGCGAGTCGCCCCCCTTACGCCGGCGCAGAAAAGCAAGTACCTGGTCCCCAACCGGATCGAAGGGCACAAGGTATATCAAGTGCATTCCCAGCTCCAGAAGATGATTCACTTCCGGTATCTGAACCTGATGGAACCGTGGCCTTTCAAGGGGCCGTTCGATTTCATTTTCTGCCGGAACGTGATGATTTATTTCGACAAGGCCACGCAGCAGAAGCTGGTAAACCGGTTCTGGGAGGTGCTCGCTCCCGGCGGTCTGCTGTGCATCGGTCATTCGGAATCGCTGACGAGCATTCAGCACTCCTTTCAGTATGTCATCCCGGCAACCTACAGGAAACGAGTATAACGGCACTCCGTTGAGGAGGATTTATCATGGGCTGTACAATATTGATCGTGGACGACTCGGCGGTCACACGCGCGGTACTCCGGAAGACGATTGAAATGACCGGTCTTCCCGTGGACGGCGTGGTCCAGGCGGCCAACGGCGTCGAAGCGCTGAGGCAACTGGAGCGGCATCCGGTCGGTCTGATTCTGGCCGATTTGAACATGCCGGAGCTGGGCGGGGCGGACATGGCGGACAAGCTTTTCGAGAATCCCGCCTACCGGGACATTCCGCTGGTCCTCATCACGACGGAGGCCAGCACCACGCGAATCGAACAGCTCCAACGGAAAGGCGTCAAAGGATACATTCACAAGCCGTTCACGCCGGAAACCGTGCGATCCATGCTTCAGCAATTTCTGGAACCCTGCCATGCCTGAAACCCTTGTCGAATCGCGGTGCAAGACGATCAAAGTCCTCGTTGTCGATGACTCCGCCGTGGTGCGCAAAGTGCTCACGGAACAGTTGAACCAGGACAAGCAGATTGAAGTCGTGGGCGTGGCGCCGGATCCCTACATCGCGCGTGATAAAATCGTCCAGCTTCAGCCGGACGTTTTGACGCTCGACATTGAAATGCCCCGGATGGACGGCATCACGTTTCTCAAAAAACTGATGAAGCATTATCCGCTGCCGGTGGTCGTGGTCAGCTCCCTGTCGGTCGAAGGGGGCCAGGTGGCATTGGAAGCCATCGACGCCGGTGCGGTGGACGTGATGGCGAAGCCCTCCAACGCGTTTTCGGTGGGCAACCTCGGGCAGCAGCTTCGGGAAAAAATCAAAGCGGCGTCTCTGGCCAAGGTGTCGAAAAAAGAAACGGTTTCATCCCCCTCGAACGCCCCGCCGGAGCGTCTGAGCCTGACGAAAACGACGGACAAGATTTTCGCGATCGGGGCGTCGACGGGAGGGGTGGAAGCGCTGACCCAGGTTCTTACCCGCATGCCGGCCAACTGCCCAGGCACGCTGGTGGTGCAGCACATGCCCGTGAAATTCACGGCGTCATTTGCCCAGCGGCTGAATACCCTTTGCGCCATGGAGGTGAAGGAAGCGGAAAACGGGGACCATATATTCCCCGGGCGGGTCCTGATCGCGCCGGGGGGCCAGCACATGCTGCTGCGTCGGTCGGGGGCCCAATATTACGTGCTGATCAAAGACGGGCCGGACGTGCATCACCAGAACCCCAGCGTAGAAGTCATGTTTCGCTCGGTGGCCAGCTCTGCCGGGTGCAACGCGAGCGGGGCGATTCTCACCGGGATGGGCGCCGACGGGGCCAAAGGGCTTCTGGAGATGAGACAGAACGGGGCCCGCACGGTGGCGCAGAATGAACAATCCTGCGTGGTGTTCGGGATGCCGAAGGAGGCCATTGCGCTGAACGCCGCGGAGAAAATCGTTTCCCTGGAGCAGGTCGCTCCCACCATGCTTCAATTTGCCGTTGAAAGCTGAACTTCGGGAAAGGTCAAAACGGACGCTTCGGAAAAAGAGGATGTTATGGATGTACGGTATATCAATCCTTTTTTGACCTCCCTGAGCAATCTGTTTCAGACGATGCTGCAGGTGCCCTTCCTTCTGGGAAAACCGTATCTGAAAAAAGACCGGGATCCTCTTTATGAAATCAGCGCCATTATCGGGATTTCCGGGAACGTAACCGGCTCCGTGGTCATCAGCCTGTCCAACACCGTCGCGGTGCAACTGGCGTCGGCCCTGATCGGGGAAGAGCTTGAGGAACCGAATGCCGACTGCGTGGATGCGCTGGGCGAGATCGCCAACATGATTGTCGGCGGGGCGAAAAAGGATTTTCCCGGAGCCCAGAACACCATTTCGCTGCCTTCGGTGGTTCTCGGCAGACACAAGGTTGCCTATCCCAAACACGTTCCCATCATTTCGATCCCCTGCGACACCAGCGCCGGACGGATGGCCATCGACATCGCCCTGAAGGAAATCCACTCTCCTGCTCAGGTCCCCGCCAAAATTCCTTCCTAACCGAATCCGCATCCCAAAAATCCAATCCTTGCATTAATACAAGTAATCCAAATTGCACAAGATCTTCTTCCCAGAAATCCCATTGCTTTCCCTGTCTCTTTTTGATATTATACTGTATTCTGGAGCATTAATATCTGGCGTTATTTTCCGGAAAAAGGCAGATTCCGCCTCTGGCTCTATGAAAGATTTCAAAGAAAAATGGATTCGATTTGCCCCGCTGCTGGGGGTACTTATTTTTGCCGCGGCTCTCTGGGCAATCCATCGGGAGTTGATTCATCTGCACTGGAAAGATATTGCTTCCGAAATGAAAGCTTTACCGCCGCATCGCATCCTCCTTTCCCTGGGATTGACCGTTCTGGCGTATCTCGTCCTGACCGCCTATGACTTGCTGGGCATACGCTATCTTCGGCGAAACGTATCCGTCCCCCAAACCATGCTTGTTTCCTTCCTCAGTTATGTCTTCACCTTCAACGTCGGACTTTCCGTGGTGGGCGCCGCCACGGTTCGAATCCGTTTTTACACGAACTGGGGATTGTCGGTTCTGGAAATTATCCGGATTGTTATTTTCGCCGGAGTCAGCTCCTGGCTGGGGATTCTGGCTCTCGCCAGCATCCTCTGGCTCATCTGTCCCGTTGCCTGGCCTCCTTCCTGGCCGCTGCCATTTACCAACAGTCAGCCTCTGGGTATGACAGGAATCACCTTCGTAACGGCATATATTCTCGTTTGCCGGTTTCGAAAAAATCCTCTTCATCTGCGAACCTGGGAATGGAAACTTCCCTCCGGTTCGATGGCCATGACACAAATTCTCGTCGGCATGCTCGATTGGACTCTTGCGGCAGCTATTTTGTATGTGCAGATCCCCGCCCAGTACCCTAATCCCACACC
>CAZOTP010000015.1:0-23397 GCA_964582655.1 uncultured Pirellulales bacterium
AGCGCCGGATCGATGGCCTTCAAGACCTCGATATTCCCCCGGTAATACTGGTACCCCTTCTCCGTCGCCGTCCGCTCCCGCCGAGGCAGTGCCAACTGGCAATTCAGATACCCCGCCGAAAACGCAGACCCAGCCTCCGGATACTCTCCCTCTTCCATCGCCCGGTTCGCCTCGTTCCACGCCTCCTGCGCCCCCGTGAAGTCCCTCTGTAAGTACCGCCTCATCCCCTCCGCCAAAAGCCGCTGCCCCTCCGTTTCCGCCTGTTTTCCGAATGCCTCATTTGCCGCCTGTGCCTCCGCCGCCCGACCCTGCGCAATCAGCTCCCCCAGCTTCCGGCTGACCGCTAACAGCCGCTCCCGGCTTCCCGCCGTTTTCTCCATCGGCTCCGTCGGCATTATCCTATCTCTATGGCCTACAATATCTTACGCGCACAATATCCCTGTGCTCGCTATCTGGATTATCGGCCCATCCCGGCAAAAAACCTTAATTGTTATGGGCCTTTTTATCAGGGAACGGGGGAGACCCTATTTTGATTGGAGTCGGAGCCGCATTTGCCAGGCTTTTGATTGCCATTTTCCCCGGTCTGACAGCCCATGCCAAGGGCGGGGGAGTCGGGGGCTTGGCGGTAGTCGCGGTTTGCGGCGTCGATGAATTTCGGGACGGCGCAGAGGGAATTTTTATCCTGATGACACTCGCTCTGATATTCGGCAAATTCGGCCATGGTATAGGAGGCGTCCTTGAACTCGATCATTTTCCCCTGGGCCTGGTACCAGCAATTGTTGTCCAGGACCATAGAGCTGATGATTTGCGATTTCGGCCAGGTGTGGGCGTAGAACGCATTTTCTGTCGCTTTGTAGAAAATGTTGTCTTGAACGACGATGTTGCGCGCGGGGGCATTGCTTCCGTGGCAGGTCACGTGGTCGCCTCGTTTATCGGGGTGCTGGGAATGAGCCCAACTGCCGCCGGCGTTGACACAGGTGTTGTTGAGGAAGAATATATCGTGGGTCTCGGAGTTCTCAAGCCTGTTCCAATATTCGAACGACCATTCCACGTTCCAGATGGTGTTGTTACGGTAGGTGATGTTGTATTGCGGGGTGTTCGGATAGCCGCTCTGGTTTGTCATGGCCGTATCGTAAATTTCCCACACGCGGCATCCTTCGACAAGATTGTCGTGGGTGCTGCCCCAGAATTCGATGGCGTTTCCAAAGCGGATCGGTTTTCCGTTTTTCCAACACAGCAGCCCGCCTCCGATGTAGCTGAATTCGCAGTTTCGCACGATGATATGATGGGGATCTTCGCCCCCGATGCCGTGTTTCGCCCCGTATTTGACCGCCAGGTTTTCATAAAGAACATGGTGACGGTTTCCTTCGTTGATGACATGCTCCCCCATGGCGCATTCGATGCGGGAATAGCGTTTCGCCGGATTTTGATCGAAACGCAGCTTCACACAGCAAGTTTTTTCGTCATACCAGAAGTCCAGGTTCTGCCGGAGATCGGCCGGATCCCACTTCCTGACGCCGCAGGCCTGCTCGCTGCCGAAAATGAGGTTGCCCACATCGACAGCCAGATCACCGGCGGACCAGATGTTACCGCCTTCGTCGGTCCAGTCGTCGGGCTTGCTTTTTGAGATGGAGCCGAGCAGCAGGGGTTTTGCGCTATTGCCATAATCCGCATAGGATACGTGGCCTGCTTCGCTTCCGCTGAACGGTTTCAACTGGCCCCGCCAGAAGTCGCCGCGGCGAAAGAGGATTTTGTCGCCCGGCTGAAAGGGGCCCTTGTTGACGCGATCAAGGGTAGCCCAGGGGGTCTGGGGCGAGAGGCCATCGTTCTGATCGGAGCCCTGGTTTGAAACATAATAGGTTGCCGCAGAACCGGACGAGGCAAACGCAAAAATCAGTAAAACAAAGAATAAAAACTTTGAAAGTATATTACCCATGAGAATGTTCTCTTCCGATTTTGTCATTCCGTTTTGCTCCAACGCAAATTCTATTGGGAATCGATGCGTACCATACCGCATAGAGTGCATCGAGACAATCGCAAAGTTTTGGATGCCGACAGAAACACCGCACCCACCGTCGTATTGTTGCAAAAGAAGCCTGCCAAAGGCAAACAAAAACGGCAGTATTTTAATGCTTTCAACAGTATTTTATAATCTGTTTATTTCTTACAAACGCCGCCTCCCATAGATTCCAAAATCAGGGCATAAAAAAAAGGCGCCTTGGGGGCGCCTTGGAAGTATGGGAACCGAAGAGGGTTAGTACATTCCGCCGCCATGGGGCATGGCGGGAGATTCTTTTTTCTCTTCGGGGATTTCGCTGACGATGGCGTCGGTGGTCAGCAGGAGGCTGGCGATGGAGGCACCGTTCTGCAGGGCGGTGCGTTCGACCTTGGTGTGGACGATGACGCCGAATTCGAGCAAATCGCCATACTTGGCACGGCCGATGTCGTAGCCGAAGTTTTTGTTTTCTTTGCTGCCTTCGAGGATTCTCTGGGCGATGATGGAACCATCGAGCCCGGCGTTGACAGCGAGCTGTTTGACCGGGGCGTAGAGGGCGCGGCGGATGATGTCCACGCCGACTTTGGCGTCGCCCTGCACTTTGACTTTGTCGAGGGCGGCGATGGACTGGAGCATGGCGCTGCCTCCGCCGGGGAGGATGCCCTCTTCCACAGCGGCGCGGCAGGCATGAAGGGCGTCTTCCACGCGGGCCTTCTTTTCCTTCATTTCCGCTTCGGTCGCGGCGCCGACTTTGATGACGGCGACGCCGCCGGCGAGCTTGGCCAGGCGTTCCTGGAGTTTTTCAATGTCATAGTCGCTGGTGGACTGCTCGATTTCGGTCTTGAGCTGCTCGATGCGGGCCTTGATAGTTTCGGTGGAGCCGGCCCCTTCGATGATGGTGGTGTTGTCCTTATCGATGGTGACTTTCTTGGCCTGGCCGAGGTCCTGGATTTTGACATTTTCGAGCTGGATGCCGAGGTCTTCGAAAATCGGCTGGCCATTGGTGAGGATGCCGATGTCCTGGAGGAGGGCCTTGCGGCGGTCGCCGAAACCGGGGGCCTTGACGGCGCAGCACTGGAGGGTGCCGCGGAGTTTGTTGACGACGAGGGTGGCGAGGGCTTCTCCTTCGATGTCCTCGGCGATGACCAGCAGAGGCCGTCCGGACTGGGCGATTTTCTCCAGCAGGGGGATGATGTCCTTGATGGCGGAGATTTTCTTTTCGTGGATGAGGATATAGGGTTTTTCCAGCTCGACGGTCATGTTCTGGGTATTGTTGATGAAGTGGGGGGAGAGGTAACCCTTGTCGAACTGCATGCCTTCGACAAGCTCGACGCTGGTGTCGAGGGTTTTACCTTCCTCGATGGTGATAACACCGTCTTTTCCGACCTTGTCCATGGCCTGAGAGATCATTTTTCCGATTTCGGCGTCCTGATTGGCGGCGCAGGTTCCGACCTGAGAAATCTGTTTGGTGGAATCGACTGCGATGCTCAGGCCCTTGAGGTAATCGATAACCGCTTCGACGGCGGCGTCGATGCCTCGTTTGAGCTCGGTGGGATTGGCACCGGCGGTTACGTTTTTAAGGCCTTCCTCAAAGATCGCTTCGGCGAGGACGGTGGCGGTGGTGGTGCCGTCACCGGCGGCGTTGGAGGTTTTGGAAGCGACTTCCTTGACCATCTGGGCGCCGATGTTTTCACAGGCGTCTTCGAGTTCAATTTCCTTGGCGACGGTGACGCCGTCCTTGGTGACGGTCGGGGAGCCGAAGGATTTTTCGATTACGACGTTCCGGCCGGCCGGGCCTAGGGTGACCTTGACGGCTTTGGCCAGTTTGTTGATGCCGACTCGAATGGACTGTCGGGCATCCATATCAAATATGATTTTTTTCGCTGCCATCGCTATGTATTCTCCTTGCAAGTAAGTTGGTTTGTAACGGGAGGATTACCGGGGCGGAAATCAGGCCTCCACGACCGCGATAATATCGGATTCGTTCATGATGATATATTCCTGGCCGTCCACTTTAATTTCGGTTCCGGCGTAGGAGGTAAAGATGACGGTATCGCCTTCTTTGACCTGGAATTTAGCCCGTGTTCCGTCGTCGAGGAGTTTTCCGTTGCCCAGGGCGACGACTTTCCCGCGTTTGGGTTTTTCCTTGGCGGAATCGGGCAGAACGATGCCCCCTTTGGTTTTGGTTTCGGCTTCGAGGCGTTTAATCAATACCTGATCGGCCAATGGTCGAATCTTCATGTTCAGTCATGCTCCTTTCCAATTCGTTTGAAAATCCAGTGAATGATTGTTTTTTTTCGTACGATAGTCGGAGATCCACCCTGGATCATCCGCGGGGCTCCATCCGCCGGAGCCGGTGAAAACATGTCATTGTCGTACATCTTGACAAACAGCCGGTCGATCTGTTTTTGCAGGACGTCCAGATCGACAGGTTTGGTAATCACGGAAAACGCTCGCAGAGCCAGAGCCTGCCGGAGAAGCTCGTCATTGACGGTATTGGCCAGGAGGATGCAGGGGAGCATGCGGTCGCGCTGCCGGAGCATCTTGAGGGTCTGGAGACCGGAAAGGTTTCCTATAACCCGGTCCAGTATGGCCAAGTGAATCCGGTTGGAATCGACCAGCCGTACCATATCCTCGGCGGAGTCGGCGACCAGGGCATTGACGCCGAGCGGGTGAAAAATATCCCGCACGGCCTGGGGCCATGCCCAATCCGCGTTGCTCAGCAGGATGTTGACCGTTTCCTGTTTGTTAAGGCTGCGAACCATGGAATTACACCTAATCTGCCTGTGGTATCCAATTTTGGCATACCGCATCCGTATGAAAAGGATATTGGCAAAAATTGTGCCAAACAGGAGGATTGGAGGAAGCAGGGATTTTAAAGCGGGAGAACGCAAGCGATTTACATGATATAAGTTGTTTATGAACAGTGAATTATATTGTTTTATGCGATAGGGAGTGATATTCTGAAAAGGAAATGGAATGGCAGAAAAGTCGGGAGGATCAAAGAAATTCCTGTCAAAAAGGCGACTGGGAGGATTGAACCCTGCCATGCTGACAGGAGAGATTGATTATGGCTATAAGATTATCTATTACAAAAGGTTATGAAATTATTCCAGAATCTCGATACGGAACTGATCAAGCTGGAAAGGTGCCTGGATTTTTTGACCCGCGGCGCGGAAGGAGGGGATGAAACCACTTGCGATGAGGCCGAAGTCGTGATCGGCCGAGGTGGTCTCAATGGAGTTTCGAGAGAATTTCACACGGCGGATGGATCCGGAGGAAGCGGGATGGTCGTCAGCGGTGAAGAAAGCCTGGTCATCGCCGGGATTGACGGCGGCGGCGGCGGTGGAGCGGAGGTACTGGCCTTTGACGCTTAACGAGAGGATATTGCCATCGGTGAACGCATCGGCGTTACCGTTTAATTCCCCGTCGGGGCCGAGGTCGGCCCCGGAAAGGAACAGGGAATCCAGCGCATCGCCCTGTATGGAAATTTTATGGATATCCGTGCCGGCTGAAACGGAGGCGTTGATAACATCCTGTTTGAATTTAACCTGTCCGAGGTCAAGCCCGGTGGAAAGAAGGAGATTCTCAGCGCTGGTACCCTTGACAGAGTCGATGTTTTGAACGGCGCGGATGAGAGTGTCATGAAATTCGGCGGCAAAGAGGGAGTCGATGGACTCGGCGAGAAAGGAGCCGGTGAGGGAACCTTTAGCCACCTTAACGGATTGGATATGCTGTGCGACGGAGACCGATCCGGTGAGATTGCCTTTGCCGACCCGGAGGGAGTTGAGGTTACCTGCAAGAAGATGGATATTGGCGCCGAGGTTTCCCCGCTCGATGGAGATTTTTCCGGCGGAGGCGGCGGTAAAAGATCCGCCTACGAAGCTCTGGGAAGTCAGGGAAGCCAGATGTCCCGTGACGGTCATGACGACCTGATTTCCAATGTCTCCGGCTTGAATCTGAAGGGCGTTTTTCGTTCCGGACTGTGCATCGAGAACAGGGGAAATCAGTTGAACGTCGGCGGCATCGCCGATTTTTCCGATGTTGAACTGGCGAAGTGATCCTTCAAAAACAATTTTGTCGGTGATCCAGCAATCCGCCAGATTGAGACGGCAGAGGGGGCCATCGGACAAGAGTTCTCCTATAGTCACATAGCCGTCGCGGTCATCCGTGGAGATTTTGAGCCGGGAATTTTCGTCGGTATTGCGGAGCTGAATGCGTTCGATGAGATTTCCGGTGCCCAGGTCTTCGCCGAGGAGGAGGATGGCTTGCCCTGTTCCGGTAAGGGTGATGGTGACCCGATCGCCCTGAGCGGTGATGAATTTGTAGGAATGTCCGGCCAGTACGGTGATGGCTGGAACGACCTGGAAATCGGCGGAAGCGGAAAGCGCGAAGGTGTTCCCGGCGAGATCCTGGATTGCGGAGTCGGATTTGACCATCAGCCGGTAGAAATCCGAGGTCAGAAGCGAAATGCCGGTAACGCTCTGGGGGAGGGTGAGGATTGCGGTGCCGGAGGCGGCATCGTAGGAGACGGCGGTGACGGTAAATTCGATTTCGTTTCCTTCGTCGAAGGAACCGTCTCCGCCGGCAGCGAGAATTCGGAAACAATTGGAATTGAGGGTATCGGGATCAATATCGTTGGCGTTGAAAACAACACTAATCTGCGTGGGGCCGCTGTTGACCCAGAGGGAATCGACGATGATGGAAACGACCTGCGGAGCAATCGCGTCGTACGTGAAGGCGGAGAGCGGTGAAAGTTCGGAGCTGTTTCCCAGACTGTCATACGCGCGGGCGAGGAGGAGGTTTTCGCCCTGACGGATAAGGGAGTTTTCGATGTAAATCTGATAAACGCCCGGCTGGGTTTCGTTGGCGAAACCGGCAGACCAGCCGTTGCAGATGAGTTCCACGGAGACATCAGGCTGGGCGTTGAGCTGAATGAGGACATTCGAAACATTGGTAATCCCGTCGGAATCACTGACACCGGAATCAGAGATGGAACTGAGCAGTGGGGCGCCGGGCGCGGGGGGACCGGCGGTATCAATGGAGAAATAGAGAATCAGATCCGATTCGGAGGCAAGGGTCTCGCCAAGGCTGGCGGAGACGTTGAGAACGGCGGGATTTCCGGCCTGATCGAGGAGGGCGGAATCGGTGCTGATGCGAAGCTGATAGTCATCGTCCGTGAGGGTAATGGCGGTGTTGAGCTGGACGAGTCCGGTAAGGGTGTCAACGGTGATGCTGTTGACGGGGATGATCCATTCGTTGCCGTCGTTAAAGGAGCCGTCGCCGCCGGAACCTTTGAGAAGATAGCCATTGACATCGGATGCGGCAAGGGTGTCGATATCCGCGCCATGGAGATACAGTTCGACTAATTTTGTCGTATGAACATGGGTGCCGCGCGGGAAGTAGTTATAAAGGATGGGGGAGGTGGTGTCGAGTGTCAGGGCGAGGGTGCTGGATCGGGCGGTGTTTCCGACGGGATCGGTGCTGAGGACTTCGACGGGATTGACGCCTTCGACAAGCTGGCCGGAGGCAAACTGATAGGTCCACGCGCCGGATGAATCCGCTGTGACAGAACCGACAATCTGTCCGGAGACGAGAACGGCGACGGTGCTGTTGGGTTTGACCTGGCCGGAGATAATGGGTTCGGGATTTTTGGTCAGCGCATCGGAATGGAGAGTGCCGGTGTCGGTGTCAGGCGTAACAGCGGGGGTGTCGGGATTGATCTGTTCCACATCGATCGTGACGGTCAGAACGGGAGAAGAAAGGGAGATATTTCCGGCCTGATCGGTGATGAGAATATAAATTTCGTTGGCATTGTTCTGGAGTGTATCGGGAGCGAAGGTGTAGCTCCAGAATCCTGCGGCGGTGGCGGTAAGCTGGGTTAGCGGATTATTATTCAGATAAAGATCCACCAGGGCGCCGGCTTCGGTGGTTCCTTCGATGGTGGGGGTGGTGTCGGAGGTGTAGTTGTCGGAATCGCTGGCGCCGGTGTCGCTGGTGGGCTGGAGATCAGGGAGGGGGGCATCCGGTGAAGTGGTATCCAGAGTAATGGTAAGGGGCATGGAGACGGCGCTGCGAAGTCCGGAGGTATCTTCCGTGATGACGGTAATGACATTCTGGCCCTCCGCCAGTGCGCCGAGAGAGAAGGTGTAGGTCCAGAATCCGTTCGCGTTGGCGGTCGTTGTACCTTTGAGCTGGTTATCGACATAAATTTCGACGCGGCCTGCGGGATCGGCTTTTCCATCGATAACGGGAATGGTGACATTGGTGAGGTTATCGGTAAGAAACCGGCCGCTGTCGGAAGCGGTCTGGAGATTGGGAGCGGCGGGCTGGGTAGGCTGGACATTGAGCCAGAGGGTGAGGTCTTCGGATTCGATGGCTACGTTGCCGGCGGTCTCCTCGGCGATAACGTCAATACGCTGAACCCCGGGCCGAATCTCGCCCTGAGCAAAGGTATAGGTCCAAACGCCGGCGGCGTTGGCGTTGACGGTATTAATGGAGGCGCCGTCAACACGAATCGTGATATGGGTATTCGGATCGGCGACACCGGAAAACGTGGGAGTTTCATCGGATGTGACTTCATCGGAACTGGAATCGCCGGTGTCGGACGAGGCGGCCAGATCGGGGAGACCCGGCTGGGCGATGGTACGGTCGAGGGTAATGGACAATCCGGCGCTGGATGCAGAGATGTTGCCGGCTTTGTCGGTGGCGACGACGGTAATTTGATTGACGCCGGAAGCGAGCAGACCGGTGGATAGCGTATAGCTCCAGATGCCGGAGGAAATGAGCGATTCGCTGATGGTGTCCATGAGGACAGGGCCAGCGCCCCGATTAATGTACAATTGCAGGGAGCTGTTGACTTCCACGGTTCCGGTAATGGTTACGTTGGGGATGTTGGTAAGATTATCGGTATCGGAATCGCCGGAGTCGCTGACAGCGAGGAGGTCGGGCTGGGTGGGCGTAGAGGCGGAGTTATCGTAGGTAATTGTCAGGGTGGAACTAAAGGCGGACCCGACATTTCCGGCGGGATCCTGCTGTTTGACTTTGATGGTGTTGGCAATGCCTGCGGCGGAACCATTCAGTCCGGCGACAGCGGGGAAGGTATAGGTCCATCGGCCATCAGAGGAACCATCGGCGGCATCGGTTACGGTTGCGTATGCATCGTTGCCATTGAGGCTGATGGTGACGGTTGCGCCGGTTTCACAAGCGCCGGTGATGGTCGGGGTTTCATCGTTGGTATATCGATCGGAGTCGCTGGAGCCGGTGTCGCTGGCGGTCTGGAGCGTCGGCGCATCCAGAACGGCGACGGCGGTATCGAGGACGATAACGAGATTGGAGGAGAAATCGCTTACATTTCCGGAGGAATCTCGGGCATAGGCATCGATAATATTGGTGCCTTCGATGAGATCATCAATGCCGTCGAATGTATAGGACCAGTTTCCCAGTCCATTGCTGGTGGTATTGCCGATGACGGTTCCGTTGACGCGGATATAGATGGTGCAGCTTGCATCCGCCGTGCCGGTGATCGTCGAGGTTTTCAGATAGGTCAGGTTGTCGGCGCTGGAATTGCCTTTGTCGGAGGCGTCAGTCAAATCGAGAGCGTCGGGGATGTTGATCGCCGTTTCGATGGTAATGGTGAGGTTCGCCGAATCGATGGAATTTCCGGCGGTATCGGTTGCCAGGACATCCACGATATTTGAACCTTCGGATAGATCATCGGAGGCAAACGTGAAGGACCAGTCGCCTGTGCCGTCCCCGTTGTTGTCAGCATAGGTGGTGCCGACAATAACGCCGCCGATGCGGACATCGATTCGGCAATCGGCATCCGATGTGCCTGTGATTCGGGGATTGGCATGGCTGGTGATGTTGTCGGTGCTGCTGGAGCCGGTATCGGTGGCGGCGGTCAAATCGGGCGCGGACGGCGCGTTAATCAGGGTATCGAGGGTAATCGATAATGCGGCGCTGGCGATGGAGACATTGCCGGCGACATCCGTCGCGACCACGGTAATCGAATTGGCGGCGTTGGCCGTGAGCCATCCGGCGGGGAGGGTATAGCTCCATGTGCCGTTGGCGGCGACGGCGATATTGACGGCATGATCGACGGCTCCAACAGTGAGTGTGGTAATTCGGCCGTTGGCTTCGGCGGTTCCGCTAAGGGTGGGTGTGGTGCGGTAGGTAATATTGTCGGCGGAATTGGTGCCGGTGTCGTCGGCAACGGCCAGATCCGGGGTCGAAGGAGTCTGAATGGAGGTATCGAGCGTGAAGACCAGGTCAAGACTCCAGTCGGAGGTATTTTTGGCGGTGTCAATCGTCAGGAAATCGACGGTAATCGTTCCGGCGGAGAGCGGAGCCGGATAGGTATAGCTCCACTGACCGGCAACGGGATTCGCGGCGCCTAGACCGTTGGCCGTAAAGGAAACAATCGTGCTTTCGTTGGTGCGAAGTTTGATGGGTGCTCCGCTGGGGCAGGTTCCGGTAATGGTAGGCGTGGTGTCGGAGGTGATGTTGTCAGAGTTGGACAGACCGGTATCACTGGCAGCGTCCAGATCGGGCGCCCCTTCCGCGCCGGTCGAGAAATCGACGGTAATCGTTAGATTGGCGGATGCGTTGGAGACATTTCCGGCGGTATCCACGGCGACGATATGAATGATGTTGGTGCCTTCTTCTAGGGGCGAGACGGAACCAAACGTATAGGACCAGCTCCCGTCCGCGGCGGCGCTCACGGTTGCGACCTGAGTGTCGGGATTGGTTGGGGTATCGAGCCAGATTTGAATTGTGCTGCTTCCTTCCACAGAGCCGGCGGCACCCTGAATGGTCGGGCGGGTTTCGGTGGTGATGTTGTCGGTGCTGGAGGAACCGGTGTCAGAGAAAGATGCCAGGTCCGGCTGGGCGGGATCCGCGATGGAGGTGTCCAGTTGAACCGTGAGATTCGCTGAATCGGCGGAGGTGTTTCCGGCGACATCGACATAATAGATATCTATGGTGTTGTTCCCTATGGTCAGATCGCCGGCCTGCATGGTGATGGAATAGGCGCCGGCTGCCGTGGCGGTTCCGCTTCGTTTGTTGACGCCGCCGACGCGGACATACACGGTGGAATTGGCTTCGACGGAACCGGCGGCTCCGGTAAACACCGTTGCGATGCTGTTGGTGATATTGTCTGAATTACTGGATCCGGTATCGGTGGCGGAAGACAGGTCCGGCGCCGAGCCGGGCGCGGCGGCGGATGTATCCAGGGTAATAGACAGATTGGCCGAATCGGACGAAATATTTCCCGCCGTATCGATTTGAATTATATCAATGACATGGGTGCCGGCGGTGATGCTGCCGGCCAGGAGGGTAATCGAATAAGATCCGTTGGCGGCTGCGGTTCCGCTTCGGGTATTGGTCCCATCGACGCGAATCCAGACGGTGGCGCTGCCTTCGACGGTGCCTGCGGGACCGGAAAAAGTAGGCGTGGTATCCGATGTGATATTGTCGGTATTGGAGGAACCGGTGTCGCTGGCAGCGGTCAGATTAGGCGCAGCACCCGGAACGGCGGCAGAGGTGTCGAGCGTAATGGTAAGGTCGGCGGAATCGGCGGAGGCATTGTTCGAAAGATCCGTGATGTAGATATCCACCAGATTGGTTCCGACTGAAAGGTCATCGACTCCATCGAAGGTATAAGACCAGTTGCCGCTGCCGTCAGCGACCGTGGTTCCGATGACATTCCATCCTCCGCCATTCTTATTGGTTCGAACATGGACTGTGGCGCCGGGCTCGACTTCATTGCCGTCGGCGACGGAGCCATAGACGGTGCTGGCGGCGAGGTATGTAATTCCGTCAGAATTGGAGGATCCGGTATCCGAAGCGGCTTGAAGCCTTGGCGTATCCGGGACGGAGCCGCCGGAATCGTAGGTTACCGCCAGAGCGGCGGAGGAAGCGATGTTTCCGGCGGCGTCGGTGACCTGCACGGTGATGCTGTTGCTGCCGGAGGCCAGATCGCCGCTGGCAAGCTGAATCGACCAGGCTCCGGTCGAGGCATTCGCCGCGGCGGTTCCTTTTCCTGTTGCACCGACAAAGAGCTGAACCGTGGCGCCGGGTTCGGCATACCCGTCGAACCAGGGTTCATCTTCGCTGGTGATATTATCGGTATTGGTGCCGGTATCGCTGGCGGCGCGAAGATCCGGCGCGGCGGGAGTTGCGAGAATCGTATCCAGTGTAATCGTCAAATCCGTCGAATCAGGCGATGTGTTTCCGGCGGGATCAATATAATAGATATCAATGAGATTGATTCCTTCCGAGAGGTCGCCGGCCAGAAGGTCGATGGAGTACGATCCATCAGGAGTGGTGGTCGTGGAGCGTTTATTTACGCCGTTGACCCGGAGATAGACTTTGGAATTGTTCGGGACAGCCGCCGCGGGTCCTGTAAAGGTCGGCGCGGTGCTGCTGGTGATATTGTCCGCGGAGGAAGAACCCGTATCGCTTCCGGCATCGAGGTCGGGCGCTGCGGCGGGAGCCGCGGCCGTAGTGTCGAGAGTGACAATCAGATTCCCCGAATCCCGCGTATTGCCGGCCGTATCGGTCACGCGAATCGAAAGCGTATTGCTTCCTTCGTCAAGATCGCCTTCATCGAGCGTAATGGACCAGGAGCCGTTGGCGGCCGCCGTAGTCGTGGCGAGAGTGACGGCGCCTTTTCGGAGGGAGACCTGGGCATTGGCATCCACCGAACCAGCGGTTCCAATGAATGTGGGGGTAGTATCATGCGTGAGATTATCGGTATCGTAGCCGGGATATTCGGCGTATCCGGTGTCGCTGGCGGTATCGAGATCGGGCGCGGTCGCCGTGATCGGCGCGACAGTATCGAGAGTAATCGTCAGCGTGGTTCCGGCGGAGGATTCATTTCCGGCCAGATCGGATGCCGTCACAAAGACATCGTTTGCGCCTTCCAGCAGAGCAAGGGTATAGCTCCAGACGCCGGCGGCAGACGTAGTCGTCGTTCCCACATCGAAACCATTGCGATTGACAGTGATGATAGAATTGGGATCGGCGTAGCCGGTGATTTCGACATTGGTCATGTTGGTAATATTGTCGGTAGAACTGGATCCGGAATCATCGGAGGCATCCAGATCGATGGAAAACGGCGTATTCGGTGCGACGTTGTCGTAGATGATGACGAGTGCATCGGAGGCCACGCTGGTGCCATCCCCGTTTTCCGCTTTGACAGTGATGGAGTTCGTTGTTCCTGCGGCGGAGCCGAACAGATCATTCACAGCACCGCTCTGGAAGGTATATTCGAAGGTCTCATAGACCGTTTCTGTCCCGCCCGGATCGACCGGATTGGCGGCGTTGCGGTCAATTACGATGCGATCGAGCATGGCATCCTGTTCTCGGCCATGAATTTCCAGTGTATGCCATCCGGCCGCCAATGCCCATGTTTTCGAGACTCCGCCGTTGACAACCGTTGCCGCCGTGGACATGTGCCAGGAATTAAAGGTATCGTCCCAGATGGAAGGGCCGGTTTCCCCGGCGGTCCAGGTGTCATCGATATTGATAAAAAAGGAATTTTCACTTCCATTTTTGAAGTAAACACGAGCGTGGACATAATACGTCCCGGCCGTGGAAATATAAAATGAATAGGTAGCCGTTCCGCCCAGTCCCGGATTTCCGGAAGTCGCGGCGGTATCCACGATATATCCTGTACCCTGATAGCCGGCCTGAACGGCGGCGGTTGTCATTGCGCCGGCGCCAAAACCTCGCTCGGCTTCAATAATCACGGCGTTGCCGGTTTCATAAAAGAGGGTGTCACCGGTGCCGGTTGCGTCGCCCAGATAGATGCCGTTGTTATAGACGTGTCCGGCACTGTTTTTTTCCGCGATAAATTCGATGGTGCCGCTGTTCACATTAGTGATGTTGTCAGTATTGCTGGAACCGGAATCGCCGGCACCATCGAGGTCCAGCCCGAACGGCTTGGCGGGTACCGCCAGTAAAATGCGACTTTCCAATTGTTCCAAGGTCAGTTTCATGGTTATCCGTCTAACGATTTTATTCCGGAGATAGTCTTCCAGAATCCATCGTTATCCTCATCGGCCAACCATAGAAACAGAAGGCATAGGAAACCGGAATAAAAGGCAAAATCGTTACGGCAGGCCCATTTGTTATGTTCCTCCCATTTTCTCAGGTATTGCAAGCTGTTTTTATCGGACTTCCAAAGGTGGTTCCAGTTTGGCGTTGAATGAGGCAGTGATTTATAGGACCATGATAACAGCCAGAGAATCTGACAGGTTTGTTTTGGACAAAGCGGCGGAAAAAACAATAGAATCTACCATATGGCGAAAAATCAGAGCGATCATCAAGGTGACTTTTTACCTGCGTCCGCCGAGGAGGTTCGACTACGAGGCTGGGATCAGCCGGATATCATCTTGATTACAGGCGATGCGTATGTGGACCATCCGTCCTTTGGCGTGGCTCTGATCGGACGCTGGCTGGAACGGTGCGGCTATCGGGTGGCGATCCTGGCACAGCCGGATTGGCAGTCGGTGGAGCCGTTTCGTCAGATGGGCCGCCCCCGCCTGTTCTGGGGTATTACTTCAGGATCGGTGGACAGCCGGCTGAATCACTATGTTCCGCTGGGGCATCGGCGGGATCGCGATGCATTCAGTCCAGGCGGGAAGATGGGATTGAGGCCGGACAAACCCCTGCTGGTATATTCCGCTCGAGCCAGGCAGGCGTATCCGGAGGTGCCGATTATTCTGGGCGGGCTGGAAGCAAGCCTGCGGCGATTGGTGCACTACGATTATATCGAGGATCAGCTCAAGCGATCGGTTCTGATCGATGCAAAAGCGGATCTTCTGGTGTATGGGATGGGGGAGCTTGCGATTCA
Organism: uncultured Pirellulales bacterium; assembly: GCA_964582655.1. Classification (GTDB taxonomy): domain Bacteria; phylum Planctomycetota; class Phycisphaerae; order Sedimentisphaerales; family SM23-30; genus CAZOTP01. The sequence continues at coordinate 14,856 of CAZOTP010000015.1, forward strand.
AGAAATAGCCAGACGGCTGAACGTGGGACAGACGATAGAGCAAATCACGGATGTTGCCGGAACGGCATATCCGCTGACGCGGGGACGGGCGGCGCCGGGGAATGCGGTGGAACTTCCTTCGCTGTCGCAGCAGCAGGGGGATGCCGATCTGGTGATGAAAGCGCATCTGATGTATCAGGAGCAGGCGCATCCGGCGGGGTGCTGCGTAATCCAGTCTCAAGATCCGGTTTCGATTGCGATGATGCCTCCGGCGAATCCTCTGACAGCCGAACGGATGGATGATCTGTACGATTTGCCGTTTCGACGACAGGCGCATCCGCGTTATGCCAAGGCGGGGGGCGTGCCGGCGCTGGAAACGGTTCGTTTTTCGATTGTCTCCCACCGGGGTTGTTTTGGGGGATGCGCGTTCTGTTCGCTGTATTACCATCAGGGCAAGCAGATCAGCAGCCGCTCTCCGGGATCGATACTTCAGGAAGCGGAGGTATGCCGCCGGCATCCGGAGTTCCGCGGAACGATTTCGGATGTGGGGGGTCCCACGGCGAACATGTACGGGATGCGGTGCACGCGGCTGGAACCCTGCACACGGTCAAGCTGCCTTTTTCCGGGCATATGCCGACACCTCAGCGGCGATGCCACGGCCTTGATGACCCTGATGGATCGGCTACTGACCTGGAAGACGGACCATTCATCACATACCAATCTGTTTATCGCCTCCGGAATCCGGCATGACCTGGCGCTGAAACAGAAGGATTATATGAAACTGTTGATCGGGCATTTTGTAGGCGGGCATTTGAAGGTGGCGCCGGAGCATTTTTGCCCCCATGTTCTGGATCTGATGCAGAAGCCGGGGTTTGAATTTTTTGAGGAGTTTGAATCCCGGTTTTATGAAATCAGTCGGGCGTCGGGAAAAAGGCAGTTTATTGTGCCTTATTTTATCAGCAGCCATCCAGGCTGTTCGCCGGAGGATGCTCTCAAACTCATGGAATATCTGGTGGAACGAAACTGGCAGCTTCGCCAGGTGCAGGATTACACGCCGATTCCCATGACGCTGTCGTCGGCAATGTATGTGTCCGGAAAAAATTCCCGGGGTCGGGAGATTTACGTCTCCCGCGGCCGGAAGGAAAAGAAGCTCCAGGCGGCGTTGATGCAATATCATTTGCCCCCCCATCAGAAGATTGTGATGCCGTTTTTGGCCCAACAAGGCAGGCAGAAACTGATCGGGATAATCAAAACCGAACAGAAAAAAACGTCTCCTTCTCAAAAGGGCAAAACCGTATTTTCGGATTTTGAATAGGACGCGCTGGCAATTGGGGGGATGGAAGCCGTCAATCAGAGTTCCGGGGGAATGTGTTTGATCAGAATGGAATCGCAGAGTCGAGAAATTTTCTGAACGTTTTCCCGGAGGTTATCCAACGATTGGCGGCGGACTTCCTGCTCGAGCGAAGCGGCATTTTTCATCAGGGCCTGATAACCAGCGCTGCCGCTGGCGCCCTTCAGCTCGTGAACTGCCTGATGCAATTGTTCGATGTTTCCCTGTTCGAAACTGGCTGTCAGGCGGTTCATCAGGCGGGGAAGATCCTTCAAGAAGGTATCGATGACTTCCCGGAAGTCCGGATTGCCGTCCAAGGTGGAATGTATGTCCCCTTCGACGGGGTAGGATTGTTTCGGACGGCAAGGATTCAGATCATCCGGAGTTCCGCAGGGCAATGGCTTGAGATATTGCCGTAGGGCCTCGATCAATTTGCTGCGATCCACCGGTTTGGTCAGATAGCCGTTGCATCCGGCCTGAAGACACCGTTCCCGGTCTCCTTTCATCGCATTGGCGGTAAGAGCTATGATGGGAGTCTGGATTCCCCGGGCGCGAAGCTCTCGCGCGGCATCCAGGCCGTTTTTACCGGGCATCTGGATATCCATTAAAATTAATTCGAACGATTCACGGGACGCCAGCTCGACGGCTTGAAGCCCGTCGGCGGCGATGGATGCGCTCAATCCAATTTTTTTCAGCAGGATTTCAATGAGAATCTGGTTGGACGGATTGTCTTCAGCGATCAGAATGCGGCCGCGGAAAGTTTCGCTCCGGGACGGTTCTGCTTCGCCGTTCCGTCCGGAAGGATCGCTTCGATTGGCAGCGATGACATGATTCGATGGCGGGCTGACGGGAATCGTGATGTGGAAGACAGAGCCTTCTTCCGGCTTGCTTTGGACGGCAATCCGGCCTCCCAGCAACTCAATCAGTTTTTTGGTAATCGTCAATCCCAGCCCCGTGCCGCCAAACTTGCGCGCTGTGCCCGAATCCCCTTGCGAAAACTGCTCAAAAATCGCTTCCTGATGTTCCGGAGCGATTCCGATTCCCGTATCTTCCACGGAAAACCGGATCTGAGGAGTTCCCGCCGCATCGATCGACGCCACTTCCAGTATCACATGCCCGGTTTCGGTAAATTTGATGGCGTTGTTGATTAAATTCAGCAGGCACTGGCGAATGCGAACCGGATCGCTGTGAAGCCCGGCGGGGAGACTGCCTTCGGTTCGAATGGCAAATGCCAGGCCTTTTTTGTCGGCCAGGGGCTTCATGAGCAGCGCGATTTCCGATAAAAACGGTTCGAGCATAAAATCTATTTTTTCGATTTCGAGCTTGTTCGCTTCGATTTTGGAAAAGTCCAGAATATCATTCAGCAGAGCCAAAAGGTTTCCCGCCGATCCCCGGATCATGTTTGCATACTCGGCTTGCTCCGGGCTCAGTTTTTCCTGGACCAGCAAATCACTGAAGCCGATGATGGCGTTCATGGGAGTTCGGATTTCGTGACTCATATTGGCCAGGAAAATGCTCTTGGTCTGGTTGGCCGCCCGGGCCTCTTCGGCCAGCAGATTGGCCCGTTCGATGGCCGTCTGCAGCTGCCGATTCGCCTGTTCGGCCTGTTCTTTGGCTTCCAGTGTTTTCTGCTCCGCTTTTTTTCGCCCTGTGATGTTGAGCATCGCAATGAGAACATGCTGCTGGTCATGGAGAAGGACCGGCTCAAAATTGACGCTCAGCCAGATGGTTTCCGTGTTTCCGCCCCGCAGAAATTTCATTTCCATTTCCACTTCATGCTGTCCCTGGCGTGTCTGGAACACATCGCCCAGCGCCTTTCGCATGGGGCAGCTTTTGCAGGGCAGGGAGTGCCCGCATTGGTTCGCGCCGTTCATACAGTGAATGCAACCCAAAGCGTTGCCGGGCATCATCAGAAGCAGCTTCTCCGGCTTCCGACCGACCATGTTCCCGATGGTCTGATTGACCTGAAGAACATGAAACTTTTCATCCACCAGCATCATGCCGACGGGAGTGGCGTTTAAAATGGAGCGGAGATTTTTTTGATTTTCCGCCAGTGCTTTCTGCTGCTGTTTTTGTTCCGTGATATCGCGGATTACGGCCATGCCTCCGATGCATTGTGCCTGGGAATCATGGAGGGGGAAGTGGGAGATTTCGCAAATGCCCCCGTCCGGCGTCCCGGGAAAATAAAATGGGGTTTCAGAACGGATTTTCGGGTGCCCCTGGAGAGCCTTGCGGATATTCTGTTCTTCTTCGGATTCCGACAGAAAGGGAAGAACGGAAAAGATGCTTTGATTCAATACGTCCCTCTGGAGGCATCCGGAAAACCATTCCATCGCCGGATTCCAGAGCGTGATGCGGCATTCCGCGTCATAGGCGAGAATGCCGTCGTTTACGGATTCGAAGAGGGACTGGAATAATTGCTTCCGCTCACGAAGCATCTGTTCGGAGCGTTTTCGTTCGGTAATATCGCGTACAAACGCACATATATATTCCCCCTGTTCGCTTTGGATATAATTGGCAACAATCTCGACGGGAAACTCCACGCCGTCTTTCCGCCGATGAATCGATTCGATTTTTATGCGGTGAGACCGTTTTACCTGATCCCAATGCTCAAACCATTTTTGCCGGTCATGCAAAGGATCAATATCCCATACCCCGATGGACAACAGTTCGTTGTGCGTATACCCCAGAGATCGGCAGGCTGCCTCATTGACATAATGAAAGTGGGAATCCCGGTCAATCCAGAAAACGGCGTCCCCGCTGTATTCGACGGAGCGTTGCGCCAGGCGAAGCTGCTCCTGGGATTGGAACAGATCACGCGTATTCGATGATTCACTCAAATCGACGCATCCTGATTCTGTATGATTTTCGGCATATCATCCTGATAGGTACAGCCGCGATTCCATTCTTTAAACAATCATCTATTCCTCAGAATTTCTCCAACAGGGAGACTCGTCCCGCAAGGAGACACTCCTTCTGTTAGGGAAATCGGCCAAAACAGGAGGCTTCATGATAAGAATTTTGAGAATTTGACGGAAGCGTGGAAATGTTTGTACGGGGAGAGGTTAGAGAGAAAATCAGGGGAAGGGATTTCTGTGTTTACAGCTTCCAGGACTCGGTTTTCAGGGGCACGTCCGATAAACGGCTCAAAAACGTCTGGACCTCGCCGCCCAGAATTCGGCGTGTCGCCATTTGCATTCCGTATTGCAGAGCCGCCGCGTATTCTGCCCCCCGCGTCCAGCCGGCAAGAAAACCGGCTAATAGATAGTCCCCGCCCCCTACGGTATGTTGGATGTTTTTTAGAGGCGTTCTATGCTGACAGCTCCAGACTCCCTCGCGGGTGATGAGCAAAGCTCCTTTGGCCCCCCGGCTGAGCAGAATCATCTCGGTGCAGTTCAGGAGTGATGTAGCCGCTTCGATCAGGGCCCTTGTTCGATCCGGGACGTTGGTTCCAAGAAGTTCCCGCAGTTCCTCCACGTTGGGTTTAATGAGCCAGGGAGACCCGCGAAGGACCGCCTGACGGAATATCGGCCCGGAACTGTCTATCACCAGTTTGACATTTTTTCCCCGACAATAGGCTATGAGTCGTTGCACAGGTTTCGCACAATCGTCCTTTGGCATGGCGCCGGCGAAGATGCAGATCATTCCTTTCCGGAGAATACGACCCAGATCGTGTTCCAGTTGTTCATAGGATCGGGGAGTCGCCAGCTCGCTGGGGGCCCGAAGATGCATTTCTTTCCCCCTTTTGCGATCGATCAGAGTGATATTTTGCCGGGTTTGGCCGGCCACGGCAGTGAAACGGCAGAGTACACGGGGCATTTGTTTGGCGACGGTGTTCTGCATGGTTTCCAAATCCGCTTGACCCCAGAAGCCCGCAGCAAGGCTGGGAACGCCCATCTCCGATAACGCACGAGAGACATTCAGGGCTTTTCCCGCCGGAACAAGGGTCTGCCGGGAGAGTTTTTGGTGCTCCCCCCATCGCAGATTCTCCCCTTCGCAGGTAATGTCCCAGCAGGGGCTTAGGCCCACCGTGATAAGGTTGGGGATGCTGGATTTCATATTGATTCCGGGAAAATACTGTTTTTTTTCATTTCAGTCGGTACCATATTACCATGTTCACTGGAAATGTAAAATGGAAAGGAGCCGGCCATGATTGAGGAATGGAATTTGTTCTCCACCAATCTGCATCGCACTCGCCAGCGCCGGTATGAGGTGGCAGTCCTCCCTGTAGGGGCGGTGGAACCCCACAATTTTCACCTGCCCCACGGGACCGATGTCATTCAGGCGGACAGGGTGGCGAACCGTTGCTGCCGACAGGCATGGGAGAAATGTCCTTCCATCATGGCGTTGCCCCCCTTGCCCTATGGGGTGGACTGCAACTTGATGGCGTTTCCCTATGCAATCCACGTTTCACAGGAGGTGCTGGACGCGATGATCCGGGAAATCATTGTTTCCCTGTCGCAGCATGATATCCGAAAAATGGTGATTCTGAACGGTCACGGGGGCAACGAGTTCAAGCCGCTGATCCGACAAATTCAGAGCGATCTGGATGTGTATGTATTTTTGTGCAACTGGTGGCAGGTGGGCATGGACCGGTACAAGGAATTTTTCAGTGAGCCGGATAACCACGCCGGGGAGATGGAAACCTCCGTTGCGATGGCGCTGTGTCCGGAACTGGTCGAGATGGAGAACGCTGCGCCGGGGCAGACGCCCCCGACTCGGTTTGAAGCGGTCAATCGGGGATGGATTTACACCAGCCGCGATTTTGGCAAAATGAACGACCATTGCGCGGTCGGAAATCCCAAAGCCGCAACGGCGGAAAAAGGGGAAAAATATCTCGATCTGGTCTGCGGGCGCATCACGGAATTCCTGGTTCAACTAGCGCGGTCGCCGCTGGATGAAACATTTCCCCTGGAAATCAAATAAGCTTATATAAGGATGACAATGATGAAACCGATTACACGCAGGAATTTCATGAAACAGGGAAGCGGGGCGATGATTGCGGCGGCGGGGCTGAATCTGTGGGGCACGAAACAGGGCTGGGCCGGCGCGAATGACCGCATCCGCGTCGCTGTCATCGGAATTCACGGAATGGGGCAAAGCCATATCAAAAGTTATTCCGAATTGCCCAACGTGGAAGTTGCCGCGCTCTGCGATGTGGATGAGAATCTGTTTGCGGATGTGACGGATAAGCTGTTTGTGAAAAAAGGATTGCCTGCGCCGAAGACCTATACCGATCTGCGAAAGTTGTACGAAGACAAATCCATCGACGCGGTGTCCATTGTCACCCCGAACCACTGGCATGCCCTCGCGGCGATCTGGGCTATGCAGGCCGGCAAGCATGTCTCCGTCGAAAAGCCGTGCTGTCATAATTTCTTCGAAGGACAGCAGCTTGTTAAAGCGGCGAAAAAATACAAGGTGATAGTACAGGACGGCGCCGAACAGCGGAGCAATCCCTGTGCCAAGAGCATGGCCGAGTATTTGCGCAGCGGCAAATTGGGCGAAGTGTATATGGCCAAGGGAATCTGCTACAAACGCCGCGATACCATCGGGAAAACACCGGATGAAGCCGCTCCTCCGGCAGGCGTGAATTACGATCTGTGGCTCGGACCGGCGCAGGTCCGGCCGTTCTCCAAAAACCGCTTTCATTACAACTGGCACTGGAATTGGGACTATGGCAACGGTGATATCGGCAATCAGGGGATACATGAGCTGGATATCGCCCGATGGGGACTGGGCGTGACCCTTCCGACGAAAGTCAGCGCGATCGGCGGGCATTTTCTGTTTGACGACGATCAGCAGACCCCCAACAGTGTAATGGCGATGTTTGAATTTCCCCATGAGCAGGGCGGAGGCGACAAAAAGAAGGTCCTCCAGTTCGAAGTACGCCACTGGGATTCCAACCGCGAGGCCTGGCTGGGCGAAGAAACCGGCGCGAAAGATGGCTATATGACCAGCTCGGCGAATACCGTCGCCAATCTGTTCTTTGGCTCTAAGGGATACATGGTGAAGAATCTGGAAAAATGGCAAACCTATATGGGAAAAAGCCGCCAGCCGGGCGACTCCGGCGAGGGGTTGGCAAACCATTATCAGAATTTTACCGAAGCGATTCGCGCCGGCGATCCCGCCGTGCTCAACGGGAGCATCGAGGAAGGCTTTTACACCTGCGCGCTGGCGCATTTGGCGAACATTTCCTACCGGCTGGGCAGAACCATTCAGTTCGATCCGGCGGCACAAAAATGTCTGAATGATGAAGAAGCCAACGCCATGCTGACCAGGCCCTATCGATCGCCGTTTATCGTCCCGGAAATTGTCTAGCGGGAGCAGGCTCTTGCCCAGAGGCGGCATTCACTGGCTATTCACTTCACAGGAACTAGCCTCTAGTGTGCCTGCATGGATGGTTTTTCATACGCTAATAAAAAACCCTCAAGCTGAATTCCAGCTTGAGGGAGAAAAAAACAAAATACATTTTAGAATATTGCGAGATTGCAGCTACCGGATTTTTTGACGTCTCAGCGAAAGAATCGCGCCTAGGGAAAGCAGTACGAGCATCCCTGGCTCCGGAACGGTGGGCCATTCCTTCAGTTTGAAGGAATCACCTGGGGTCATATTCGTAATGATCTTCACATAATTTTGATTCGTACCATTCTGGCCCGGGTTCCATGTTTCGCCGCTGGCGACGGATCCTTCCCTGAAATTGATACGGGTCGGGGTAGGCTGGCCATTCAAAGCCAGACCGTTATTCAGCGCAGGGTTTGGATCAAATTCCACGACGGCAAACGGATTGAACAGAGGGATGGATGGCTCAAACAGATAGTCCGGATGAAACCCGACATACGGATCCTGCCCTATATTCCAGCTTACAGCCATGTGGAAATCCCACCATGTGTGGTCTGTTTGGTTAGTGATATTCTCGTCCCGGATGATGATGTTCGGGACGTGGGTTATCGCGTTGTTTTTTACGGCAAATTCAATGTAAATAGGCTGCCCCAGACCGAATTCAAACGTGCTGGACGTAAACGCTTTGTCAATTTGGATGACAATCGCGTCATCGAGAACCAGTTCCGGAATGACCGAGGCATATTGCGAGAATCCTTCGGAAACCTTAGCCTCCCATCCGCCCCCCAGATCCAGGATCGTCGTGGCAGATCCTGCCGTTGTCAATAAAGCAAGAAATAGCGAAACGACGGTAATGAATGCTTGTACTCTTTTCATCTCGTCTCTCTCCATAAG